>JAYVSF010000471.1:0-7858 GCA_043775605.1 Myxococcales bacterium | reverse complement strand
TTGATCGATCACCTGCGCGGTCGGGTGCCGATGATGTCGTTTCGCCCGCTGCTGCTCTTCGCGTGCGGCGTCCCATTCCTGGTCCTGTTCAGCCAGCTTGTCGTCGAGCAGTACCACCCGATGATGCAGCTCCTGCCGTTCGCGGCAGTGGGCACGGCGGTGCTGATCGACGCGGCCTGGCGCTGGCGGCGACCGGTCGCCGGCGGGCTGCTCGCGGTGTACCTCGGCTGGCAGGGCTGGCAGCTCGCGAGCTTCCCCAAGACCTACCTGTACCCGACGGACGTCGCCGCGGTCGCCCGCGTGCTCGAGCACGACCATCACCGGTTTGTGATGTCGAACATCCTGGTCGACGGCCCGGTCCGGTACCTGTGGCGCCGGCATCTGGTCGGCATCCCGCTGGATCCGGTGCAGCTGCGCGACTGGCTCGAGGTCCACGGCGAGGACTCGCCGTTGACCATCGTCCAGCTCAAGGGCCTGGCCGACCACATGTTCGACAAGGGCATCTACCCCTACTTCGCCAACGAGCGTCGATGGTCGTGGATCGCGCGACCGAGCTTCTACCGCCGCAACTGGCGGCGGCGCCTCGACGCGATCGAGCTCGAGCTCGAGCGGGCGCTGACCGACGTCGGGCCCGTGGTCTACGAGTCGAGCGCACTCCGGGTCCGCACCGTCAGCGGCGCCGACCTCGACCGCTACCAGGCCGCGAACCTGCCGGCGGTGACACCCGCGGTGATCGACTTCGAGACCGCGGCGGCCGACGTCTACCGGGTGCGTGGGTTGTCGCAGCGCATCGGCGGGCCCCGCCCTCTCCCTGGCTTCGTCGGGCTGATGGTGCGCGTGCCCGCGCGGCTGGTGTTCACGCTGCACGGCTACGAGTACCCGGCGACCGCGCCGCCGATCCGCACCAGCATGTTGCGCTTGCGGCTGCCGGCCGATCGCGCGGTCCGGCTCGGCTTCGATCTGTCGACGCCGCTGCTCTTGCAGTTCATCGCGATCCGGGTCAACGGCCACGAGCTGGCGCGCGGGATCCGGCTGCCGATGACCCGGGTGCGGCGGGTGACGGTCGAGGTCCCGGCCGCGCTGCTCGCTGCCGACGGATTGCAGACCATCGAGCTGACGACGTTCCTCGGCGAGGTCGGGGCGCCGATGACCGCGCGCCTGCACCGCCTCGAGATCGAGCCGGTGGTGAGCGAGCCGGCACCGCCCGCGCCCTGCCGGGCCCCGGGCGACCCGACGGCGACGACGACCGCGACCCCGACGCCAGCGATCCCGTGACTCACGGCATCGTGAAGAGCTCGATCCATCCGTTCGCGGTGCGGTGATCGCGCGTGACGTAGCCGAACAACGCGCAGTGACTGGTGAGATCGCAGGCGCTGTCGGTCGGGTACACGGCCGATTCGTCGGCCAGGAGCGGCTTGTCGAGGGTCCAGGTCGGGCCGCCAGCGCCGAACGTCTCGACCCGGACGCCGGTCGTGCGGGAGAACGCAGGGCTGATCGTGGTGACCGCGAGCAGCTCGCCGGCCGCGATCAGGCTCAGGCCCGCGGGTCGGCTGCCGGCGGGCAGCGCCAGAGCGAACGTGACCGCGCCAGCAAGGTCGAGCCGCCGGAGGCCATCGGGGCCGTGCAGCGCGAGCTGCCCTTGCCCATCGGTGACCAGGAAGTCGCGCCCGGCCGGGGTGGGCCACGGTGACAAGACGGCGCCGCTGGCGTCGAAGCGGCGAAGGTTGGGCGCGATCAAGCTGGCCACCACCACGGTGCCGACCGGAGCCTCGCCGACGCTGACCGGGGCCTCGGCCGTGGCCAACCAGGCGACGTCGCCGGCCGCCGTCCAGACCCGCACCCGGTCCTCGGCGGCGTTGACCACCGCGATCCGACCGTCGGCGAGCACCGCCATTCTCATCCAGTCGGCGTTGACCCGGCCGACGTCGCGCCGCTAGCTGACGGCACCGGCGCTGCCGACCTTGATCAGAGTCGCGGGATCGCCGGGCAGAAGGACGTAGATCGCGTCAGCGGTCCGGCTCTGTACTCGCGCCGCGGCCGGCAGCGCGGCGGTGGCCCCGCCCAGCGCCGTCGTCCACCGGACCGTGCCATCGACAGCCCGGCGAGCGAGCTGCCCGTCCTCCGTGACGGTGACCAGCTCGCCGTCGGTGGTGAAGGTGCCGGCCAGGATCGCCGGCGTGACTAACTGGGTTGAGTCTCGCGCTCGTCCCGGTCGACGGTGACGGTGACCGCGCGATCGCTCATCACCGGCCCGAGCGCGCAACGCGTCGCGCTGCGTCGGGCCCGTCGAGCCGCATCGTCATCGGCGCGGGGGTGTCGCCGCCGTCGCGCTCGGCGACGAAGATGGTCATCGAGGTCTGCCCGACCCGGGTCTCGGGGTAGGTCCACGACGTCACCGCCGCGCAGCCGACCTCGACGTTCATCGACGGTTCGGGCGTCGCCGAATCGCCACACGCGGCGAGCGTCGCGAGCGCGGCCAGCGCGACGTGCCGGCCCGCCCGCCCACGCGTCATCTTCGGCGCTCGCGTGATCATGACGCCCCTCCGGTGCGCGGGTGTCCGGCCGCGGTCCACTCGATGGCCTGGGCTACCAGCGCGAGGAACGCGGGCTCGGCGTACGACTCCGGCGTGTGGCCGAGCGCGGTGTAGAACGCCCGTCCGCCGAACCGCTGGTGGGCCCACGCGATCGGATGCGGGTGGGCCGGGGCGTCGACGCGCACGGTCGCGGCGAACAGCCAGGGCGGGTGGCGGAGGAACTGGGCACCGAGTTCGTCGACGAAGAACGGCCAGTCGAGCTCGGTCGCGCTGGCCGAGTGCAGCCCGACCAGGCCGCCGCCGGCGCGCAGCCACGGCTCGAGCGCTGCCCGGGCAAGGTCGTCGAGCACGGGGCCGCTGGTCACCGCGAAGACGATGACGTCGGTGTCGGCCAGGCGGCCATCGGCGATCGCGATCGGATCGCGGGTCGCGGGTCGCGGTGACGGTGAAGCCGCGGCTCGTGCACATCGCCAGGAGCGCGGCCTGGGCCACTGGCGTCGAAGTGCTGCCACAGGTTCTCGCGCGAGTAGACCAGCACCCGCGGACCGGCGCCGGTGCCCGCGCACGCCCCGTCGATCACCGCCGGCGGCCGGGCTTCGTCGCCACACCCGGACCCGGTCAGCCCGGCGAGCAGCGCCGCCCGGGGAACGATCGATCGCAGCACCACTGCCGCGATCGTACCAGGTCTCGCCGACGACGCGGTCGGCGACCGCGACCGCGACCGCGATCACACCCGCGCGACCGCGAGCAGCTCGCCGGTCGAGAACGGCATCGGCAGGTTGCGGATCACGCCCGGCGTCAGCTTGCGCATGGTCCTCGCCACCCGGGTCAGCGCGGGGTGCGGGTAGACCTCGAACTGATGACCGATGT
The DNA here is from genome assembly GCA_043775605.1 of Myxococcales bacterium. GTDB lineage: Bacteria > Myxococcota_A > Polyangia > Haliangiales > Haliangiaceae > UBA2376. Next base: position 4,454 of record JAYVSF010000471.1, on the reverse strand, counting down.
AGTCGAGGGTCAACGACTTCCACAGGGTGTGGAAGCCGACGTCGCGGAAGCCAGTGTCCTCGAGCATGCGGGCCAGGTTGCGCTGGTTGAAGTAGAACAGGTGCTCGACCTTGTAGTGGGTCCAGCCGTTGCGCAGCAGCTTGCGCGACGGCGAACCGGCGTCGGGCGTGGTGATCGCGAGGATGCCGCCGGGCGCGAGCAGCTCGCGGGCCAGGGCCAGGGTCTGCCGGGGATCGCGGACGTGCTCGATGTAGTCGCACATCGTGACCACGGCGAAGTCGCCCTTGCCCGCGCCGGGGAAGCTCGCCGCCGACAGCTCGCCGCAGTGGACGTGGTCAGCGCCGAACTTGTTGGCGATCGCCTTGGCCCCGAACTCCGACAGCTCGACGGCGTACGGGTCGTAGCCGAGGTCAGCCGCGACCTCGAGCAAGAAGCCGGTGGCGGCGCCGCAGTCGAGCAGCCTGGCGCCCTGCTCGGGCGGCGGCAGCTTGCCGAGGACGAACTTGAACGTGCCCTTCTTGAGCGTGGCGACCGTGGCCTCGTCGTCGTGCAGGCCCCAGGCGTCGTAGTAGTGGGCGCCGTAGATCTTGGCCAAGGTGTCGTCGGACGGCTGCGGCGAGATCCGCTCGAGGCCACAGACCGTGCAGCGGACGAAGTGGTGGTCCGCCTTGTCGAACATGGGGCGGAAGTCACTCGACGCACAGACCTCGCAAGCGGACATGTGCCGGGGGTGTGCCACCGTCCGTCGAGCCGGTCAAGGCCGCGGGCCCGCGGGTCAGAAGCGGGCCGTGATCGCGCGGTCGGCGACGACGTCGCCGAGCTGGCACACCGGATCGGCCCCGCTGCAGTCGCCGGCCCAGCCGGTGAGGGTCCCGGTCGCGGCGGTCAAGGTGACGGCGGTCCCGGGCTCGACGTAGAGGCGACAGCTCTCGCTGCAGGTGACCGCAGTCGCGCCCTGGTTCCACGAGGCCTGCACGCTGCCGGCGCCGACGACGGTGACCTCGATGCGCTTGCCGAGCAGGCTGGTGAACAAGGCCTCGACGTAGAAGTGGTCGCTCGGCACGACGCAGGTCGGCGCGACGCCGCAGGCGTTGGTGCTGGTGCCGCTCTCGCCATCGACGGCCCAGCTCGAGCGCTGGTTCCAGCCGGTGAAACGGGCGCCGGTCGCGGCGGTCAGGGTCACCGGTGGCGCGCCGTCGAAAGCGCCGGTGCAGACCCGCGCCGGACCGCAAGCGATGCCGGCGGGCGCCGAGGTCACGCGGCCCGAACCGGTGACGGCGACCGCGAGCAACGGCACGTGACCGGGTGCGCGCAGGTAGACGTCGAGATCGGTGGCGAGGCCCGACAGCGACAGGTGGCCGCCCTGGCAACCGAACGCCGTCGGCGCTGGTTGATAGCGCACCGCGATCGAGCACGCGGCGCCGGGCTTCATCGTCGGTGGGCAGTTCCACGACGTCAGGTCGAAGCCGGGCGGCAGCACCGGATCACCGAGGACGATCGGCTCGGGGCCGTGGTGCACGACCTGGAAGCTCGCGGTCGAGCCGGCCCGGTCGAAGAACAGATCGGGGACGGACGGGACCAGGTTGGGCGGCGGCGCGACCCGACTGACCGCGGTGAGCTCGATCGACTGATCGAAGCCGGTACCGGTGACATGCAGGGTCGCGTGCTTCGAGCCGGCGGTCGTGGGCTGGAAGTGGAGCGCGAGCCGGCAACTGCCGCGCGCGCTCACGGTGTGCTCGTGCTGATGGATCGGGATGAAGATGCAGCTCGCGTCGTTGACCGGGTCGGGGGCCAGGACCGTGACCTCGGCGGCGTCCGGGCCCTCGACCGCGGTCTGCTCGATCAGCACCGCGGCGTCGCCGACGTTCGCGAGCTCGAGGAGTCGCGTCGAGGTCTGACCGACGAGGGTCCGGGGCAGAAAGGTCAGGCCACCCTCGGTACACGGCACGCCCCGCGGTTCGAGCGGTCCGGGCGTCAGCGGTGGCCCGGAGTCGCGGCCCGGCGCGGCACCGTCGTCGGCTGGACAGCCGCCGAGCGTGACCACGCTCACCAGCGCGAGCAGGGTGCAACGCGACCGCATTGGTAGAACCCTACCAGGCCGGTCTCGCTCAAGGACCAACATCGGCGACGACCGCGGCGACCGAGCCGACCCGGACCGCGCCCGGGGCGGCGCCGTCGACGGTCAGGGCGACGACATCGGGGGCGAGACCGCCGTCGTCGAGGCGGCGCGCCGGCTCGAAGGCGGTCATCGGCACCGCCATGGCGACGTCCTGCCAGGCGCCGGCGAGGACCGCGCGGCCGAGTTCGACGCCGTTGACGGTGACCGTGATGGCGCTGCCGGCCGGACCGTCGACGTGGACCCGGACCGCGACGCCGTCGACGGCGAGGACGTGGAGCTGGACCGCGGCCCGCACCGTGGTCGTGCCGGTGGTGACGTCGACCAGGCCGTGCAGGGTGAAGCGGACGTCGTGATCGACGTGGCCGACGATCGCCGAGGCCCGAGCACCGTCGGGGCCCGGCGCGCTGGCCGCGAAGCCGTGCAACTTGTGCCGGACCGCCGCGGGATCGCCGAGATCGATGGTGGTCGCATCGTCGGCGAGCGCCACCGCCCAGCCGCGATCGCCGACCGCAGGATCGAAGCGGTAGACCCGGAACTGCCGGTTGTCGAGCTCGAGCACGCCGCGACGCCGCACCGCCTCGCCCAGCTCCGCCTCTGCGGCGTCGACCCGCGGCTGCCAGCGCGGCCGGTTGCTCAGCGGGAACGCGATCCACTCCCAGCGCCGGCGGGTGACCGGGTGGGCGACGAGCAGCTTGTCGAAGACCGCGTCGGCGGCGCGGGTGTACTCGACGAAGCGGACCGGGCGCGCGCCGTAGGTCGCGAACAGATCGCGGAGCTGGCGATCGAGCTCGGCCGGGCTGGCCGCAGCCCACATCAGGTGGCGGTGCCAGTAGTAGCGGACCGGCCCGTCGACCAGCAGGTTGGAGAGGACGAAGCGGCGCTGATCGACCCGGGCCAGGTGCGCGCCGACCTCGCGCAGCGCCGGCTCGCCGATCATCACCCGCGGGAAGCGGTGGACCTCGCGCAGCTGCCACCCGAGCAGCACCGCGAACAGCCCCAGCCCGAGCCAGCGGACGCCGCGGCGGGCATGGCCGCGCAGCAGCACGATGATGGTCGCGCTGCCGACCGCGTAGAACGGCAGCAACTGCAGCGTCGGGTGGTACTGCTCGACGACCAACTGGGTGAAGATCAGGCAGAACGGCAGGCCGGCGGCGAGGAAGGCCAGCGGCGCCAGCGGCAGCGGCGCCCGGCCGTCCTTGCGCCAGCGCCACGCCGACCACAGCATCATTGGCAGCAGCACGAAGTAGAGTGGCGTGAAGAACCGGAGCGACCGGCCGAGCACGACCGGCACGATGCCCATGATGTAGGTGGGCGCGTGACGGTCGGTCGAGCGCTCTTCCAACTGGAAGAAGACGTCGCGGAACATCTGGACCGGACCGACGGCCCACGCGATCAGGGTCAGCTTGATCACCGCGGCCGCGACCAGGCCGCCGGCCACCGCCAGCAAGATCGGCCGGACCTGGCGATCGCGCAGCCGCCCGCCGTTCAGCCAGATCGCCATCGCGGTCATCGCCGGCAGGTAGAAGACGAAGTCGTACGACGCCAGCGCGCACAAGGTGCTGGCGATCGCGGTGGTGACCAGTTGGTGGCGGCGATGGTGCAGCAACCACGCGCCGGCGCGCTCGAGCGCGAGGTAGCCGGCGGCCATGTACAGCGGCACGTGGTGGACGGTGTCGGCGTACTCCAGCCAGATCAGGTTGGTCGCGACCAGCGCGACCGCGTAGTCGGCGACGCCGACGGCTGCGAGGCGGCGCGTGAACCGCCAGAACAGGACCAGGCCAATCAAGCTGAGGACGTCGGCCAGCCAGCGGAACTGCGCGACCGAGTCGAACCCGAACAGCGCGCGCTGGGCGCCGTTGACCAGATCGGGCAGCGGCGGGTAGTGGGTGTAGCGCAGCGACGTCGGGCCGAGCGGACCGACGTCGAGCACAGGGGTCATCGCGGTGCGGACGAAGCCGTCGTCGGCGAAGTAGCGCCCCGACGTCATCGCGTTGCCATCGGACATCGGATCGCCCCAGTTGATCCGGACCGGGTCACCGCGGGTGGCGAACAGGAAGATCGCGGCGAAGCCGATGCCGAGGAGCGCGATCAGGCCGCGGCGCTCGAGCCACGACAGCTCGACGCCGGACGAGGTGGGAGCGTCGGGCATGCGGCGGCGCTACGGTAGCCCGGATGACGAGCGGGCGCCATGCCGCCTCGGCTTGCCGGCGCGGTGCGGGCTGGAGTAGCGTGCGGCCGATGCCGGTGACGAGAGGGCGTCTGACGGGCACCCACGGGATCCGCGCGCTGGCGCTGGTCGGCCCGCTCGTCGGCGGCGCGGTCGGGCTGGCGTTAC
>JAYVSF010000470.1:0-3490 GCA_043775605.1 Myxococcales bacterium | reverse complement strand
CCGAGCTCGGCCTCGAGCCGGTAGTCCCCGATGAGATCCTGCAGCACGGGCATCCTGAAGTGATGCTACGCGCGATGGCTGCGGGCTACAAACCCCCGGGGCGAGGGCCGGACCTGTGCAAGTAGCCAGGAATGGGCGGCCCCGGCGGACGCCGGCTTCAGCGCTTTGGCAGCAGGCCCGCGGCGCGGAGCTTGCGGCGGACCCGGCGGGCCAGGTCATCGAAGTCCGGGACTGCCGCGAGGTAGTCGCCGAGCTCGGCTGACCATCGCTGCTGGTAGCTGACCATCCGCTGCTCGAGCCTGGCCGGGAAAGTCGAAGGATCGAGGCCGCGGTGGAGGGCCTTGCGCTCGAACCGCAGCCGGGCTTCGCCGGACGGCCGGCACATCGTTCCACCGCTCGAGCAGGCGGCACTGCTCGGTATCGATGACCAGCTCATCGTCGGTCAGGTCGAGCTTGATCGTTCGCTCCTTCCCGAGGGGGCCGACGTACGCGAGTCGCGGTGGGCCGTCGGCGACCACGCGCATCGCGACCGGCGCCTTCGCGGAGGCCAGCGCGGACTCGATCAGCAGGGCAGCATCCGCGGCCGATCCGGACGTGATCGAGTAGTCGAGGTCGGCCGAGTAACGGTAGTCGTCGAAGTGCAACAACCGTAGCGAGGTGCCGCCCTTGAACACCAGTCGCTGCTCGCGATCAGCCGTGGCGATCGCGGCGACCGCGTGGGCGAGCACGTAGTCCCTCTCGACGACCTGTGCGGTCACACCCTCATCCTGGGCGCGCCGGGTGATCAGACCGCGCGCGATCATTGCTGCACGACGTTGAGCAAGTCGGTGCGTTCGTGAGCCCAGCGCACCCACCAGCGGCTGTCGCGCCAGACGCAGCCCGGCGTGCCGGGTTCGAGCGCGATGTCGCTGGTTGGAGGGGCGAGCGGCGTCAGCTTGCCGGCCAGGCCATGGAGGCCGAGGCCGTCGGCGATGGAGCCGATGCGGCGGAGGGCGGGCCCCCAGCGCAGGCGGCGAGCGTGGTCGATCAGGCGATCGGGGTCGATCGTACCGGCGGCCGCGATGGCCTCCGCGATCACCGCGGCGCCGCCGACCAGCTCCGGGCGGGCGGCGGCATCGAGGAGCGCACGCTCACGATCCGCGACGAACGTGCCCTCGGTCGGTCCGGTCCCGATCAAGAGCGAGGCAAGCGGCTCGAGGATCACCGTCAGCGGTCGTCCCGACAAGATCGTCGCCCGGATCGGCCTGGCGACCGCGACCTGGATCGCCCGCCCGTGGTGGGGGATCAGGTCGAGCTCCTCGAGCGCGGTCCGGTAGGCGATGCGATGCGGAGTCCCGGCGAAGCCCGCCGCCACCGCGAGCAGCACGCTCTCGGTGCCAGCATTGGTGCCGAGGGTCCCGAGGTGTCGGATGGCGTAGTGCCCTCGGCGGACCCGGTCGAGCAGACCGTCACGCTGCAGGCGGTGGAGGAGGTTGGCGCAGGATGTCGGCGATCGTCCGGACCGCTCGACGGCCTCGGCGAACGTGAAGTGGCTCATCCCCTCGACGACGAGCTCGTCGAGGAGCAAGAGCCCGGCGTCTCGTGATCTGAGCGTCATTGTTCATCGAAGTAGTGAACAGTGCGTATCATATCGCAAGTCGGTTGCGTGTCAAGGTCGCATTATTCACGCATTCGATGAACAACGCCCATCAACTCGCAAGGATGGGGGGCCCCGCGACGTCGGTCGCGGCGTCCTCGGGCACGCCCAGGTACGCGGCGATCACGGCGGGGTCCTGCTGGATCGCCTCGGGCGCGCCGGCCGCGATCGTCACGCCGTGATCGAGCACCGTGATGTGCTCGCAGATGTCCATCACCAGGCCCATGTCATGCTCGATGAGCAGGATCGACACCCCGAACCGCTCGCGCAGCGACTGGATGAGGCCGCGCATCGCCTTCTTCTCGGGCGTGTTCATGCCCGCCACCGGCTCGTCGAGCAGCAGCAGGCGCGGCTCGGTCGCCAGGGCCCGCGCGATCTCCAGCCGGCGCTGATCGCCGTACGGCAGGCTCTTGGCCTGCTCCTCGGCGCGGTGGCCGATGCCCAGCGTCTCGAGCAGCTCGCGCGACCGCTCGACGATCGCCCGCTCCTCGGCCAGGTACAGCGGCGTCCGCAGCAGGCTGCGCCACAGCCCCGACCGGGCCCGGACCGCGGCCGCGACCCGGACGTTGTCGAGCACGCTCAGCTCGCCAAACAGCCGGATGTTCTGGAACGTGCGCGCCAGCCCGGCCCGCGCGATCGCGCTCGGCTTGAGCCCGTCGACCCGCGCCCCGTGCAGCGCGATGCTGCCAGCGTCGGGCTGGTACACGCCGGTGAGCAAGTTGAACGCGGTGGTCTTGCCGGCGCCGTTGGGCCCGATCAGCCCGTGCAGGCCGCCCTCGGGCACCTGCAGCGTCAGCTCGGTCACCGCCTTCAACCCGCCGAACGCGAGGGTCAGGCCGCGGGCGTCGAGCGCCAGCTTTGTCACGAGCCACCCCGTCGACGGAACACGCGCCGCCACGGCGCCAGCTCCCACAGCTCGCGGATGCCGAACAGCCCCTGCGGCCGCAGGATCATCATCAGGATCAGCGCCAGCGCGTACACGATCATCCGGTACTGCGCGAACTCGCGGAACAGCTCGGGCAGGACCGTCAGGATCGCCGCCGCCGCGACCACGCCGGTGATCGAGCCCATGCCGCCGAGCACCACCATGATCACGATGTCGATCGACTTCTGGAAGCCGAGGTCGCCGGGGTTGAGGCTGTTGCCGAGCTCGTGCGCGAACAGGCCGCCGCCGATGCCGGCGAAGAACGCCGCGGTCACGAACGCGCCGACCTTGACCCGCGTCGTCGGCACGCCGACCGCCTCGGCCGCGATCTCGTTCTCGCGGACCGCCAGCAGCTGCCGGCCCTTGCTCGACGTCTTCAGCCGGTAGGCGACGATCAGCACGATCACGACGAACACCCAGACCCAGAACGGGTTCTGCGGGTCGATGTACTTGGGGTTGCGCTTGAAGCCGCCGGCGCCGCCGAGGTTGTCCATCAAGGACCACAGCGAGTGGGCCGTCACCTCGTTCACCGGCACCATCGGCGCGGTCTGCTCGAGGAAGACCCGGACGATCTCGCCGAAGCCGAGGGTGACGATCGCCAGGTAGTCGCCGCGCAGGCGCAACGACGGCAGCCCGACCACGAAGCCGAGCATCGCAGCGGTCACGCCGCCGGCCACGCACGACCCCGCCAGCAGCCACTCGCCGGGCCCGAGCGAGCCGCCGTAGGGCTCGTTGGGCAGGTCGGGCGCGAACCAGCGGATCGAGCCGTAGTAGACCAGCGCCGCCGCGGTGTAGCCGCCGACCGCCATGAAGCCGGCGTGGCCGAGCGAGAACTGGCCGCCGTAGCCGTTGACGATGTTGAGCGACACCGCCAGCACGATCGCGATGCCGGCGTCGACGATGATCCGGCCGTAGTAGTCGCCGACCGC
>JAYVSF010000469.1:0-1573 GCA_043775605.1 Myxococcales bacterium | reverse complement strand
GCGCCGGCGCCGGTGGCCGAGGCCGATCAGCCGCGCGCGGAGGCAACCCCATCAACGGCGGTCCGGACGCCGGTGCCGGCTGGGGCGTGACCACGGGCGCGGCGACCGGCGGCGGCGGGGCCGCGACCACCTCCGGCGGCGGCGGCTCCTCGGTCGGCGGCTCGACGTAGTCGTTGGCCACCGGCTCGACGTCGAGCTCGTCCTCGCCGCCGGTCAACATCGCGAACGCCGCGTCGGCCTCGGCGTCGAGATCGTCGAACAGGTGGTCGTCCTCGGCCGCCAGGCGGTCGTCGACGACCAGCTCGTCGATCGCGCCGAGATCCAGTTCCGCGCTGTCGACCTCGTCGACCAGGACGTCGTCGTCGATCGCGATCTCGTCGTCGATCAGCAGCGCCAGATCCGGCGCCGACAGGATGATCTCACCGAGCCCGAGGAGGTTGTCGAACTTGCCGATCAGCTCGGCCCGGCTCAGCGTGCGCTTGTCGAGGTACTCGTCGGCGTGGACCTTGAGCTTGCGGTGCCCGGCGAAGACCTCGGGCATGATCGTCGACGTCGCCAGCACCACCGGCACGTTGGCCGCCGCGCCCTTCTTGGCGCGGTTGAACAGCGCATAGCCGCGCTTGTCGGGATCGTCGACCGCGATCACCACCACCGCGACCTGCAACTGCTGGATCCGGCCCAGCGCCTCCGACGAATCGTCGCGAATGAGCTCGAACCCGTAGGGTCCGAGCTCGCGCGACAAGAACCGTTGGAAGTCCTGGTCGGCGTCGACGAGCAGGATGCGGCGCTGCTTCATTCGCAGAGGAGCATATCGCCTCGCAAGGCCGGGCGCGCGGTCCGACCGAACGAAACCGTATCGCGCGGGGTAGCGCGCGGGATGCACGGCGGCCGGTCGCACATCCGGGTGCACATATAGAAGCGACGGCCCCCGCCTCGAAGTTAGGGCCGCTCTTCGATCTGCTGGATCAGGCTGGTCCGCCCGACCACATCGGCGAGCTCATCGACACCCATGCCGGCGGTGACGAACACGAAACCGCGCTGGTGGGCGTCGCGCAGCTTCACCACGCTCCATCCTCGGGCCTGGCTCAGCCACAGCGTGTGGCCGCCGACGACCCGGGTGTCGCCGCCCCAGGCCAGGCCGCGGGCGGCGAGCACCAGCATCGCGATGTCGACCGAGCCCCGACCGACGTCGACCCGGTAGTTGAGCGCCGCCGCGTCGCGATCGAGGACCCGGCTGATCCGGGCGCCGACGCTCTTCACGGTGCCGTCGTAGAAGGTCGGCAGCAGCACGCCGCCGTCGAAGTTGCGGCGGACCCACGGCTCGACCGCCGGGCCCTGGACCTCGACCGGCCGGTTGCGAGTCACCGCGCCGACCGCCTCCTGGTCGATCGCGGCGCCGCCGGGCCCGCTGCGCGGCACCGCCACGAACACCGCGAGCGCGGCCACCGCGGCCAGGGCCGCGCCGCCGGGCAGCGCCCACGCGGTCAGCGGCCGGCGCTGGCGACGGTCCTCGTCGTCGAGCGCGCGCAGCACCCGGGCCCGCAGCAGCTCGGGCGGCGGCGGCGGGGCCAGG
>JAYVSF010000468.1:0-4679 GCA_043775605.1 Myxococcales bacterium | reverse complement strand
GTCGGGCCACCTGGTGTTTCGCGATCACGCGACCACCGGCGACGGCATCGTCGCCGCGCTCAAGGTGCTGGCGGTGATGGTGCGCGAGGGCCGGCCGCTGTCGGAGCTGACCCGGGTGATGACCCGCAGCCCGCAGGTCCTGGTCAACGTCCGGGTCGACCGCAAGCGGCCGCTCGAGCAGCTCGACCATGTCCAGGCCCTGATCCGGGCCGCCGAGGTTGCGCTCGGCGACGACGGCCGGGTCCTGGTCCGCTACAGCGGCACCGAGGCCAAGGCCCGGGTGATGATCGAGGGCCCCGACGAGGCGTCGATCCGGGTCCAGGCCGAGGAGATCGCGCACGCGCTGGTCCTGGCCTGCGCCGGGGGCGCGGCCTGATGCTGCCGGTCGCGACCGCGGCCGAGATGCGTGCGCTCGACGCCGCGACCATCGAGCAGATCGGGCTGCCCGGCGCCGTCTTGATGGAGACCGCGGGCCGGGCGGTGGCGGCGGCGGTGCGGACCGCGCTCGGGACCTCGCTCGGGCCGGTCGCGATCGTCGCCGGCGGCGGCAACAACGGCGGCGATGGCCACGTCTGCGCGCGGGTGCTGCGGGCCGCGGGCATCGACGCCACGGTCTACCTGGTGACCCCGCGGGCGAGCGTCCGTGGCGCCGCCGCGCTCCACCTCGCGGCCTACGAGCGCTCGGGCGGCGTCCTGACCGAGGTCATCACCGCCGACGATCGGCTCGAGCTGACGGCCTCGATCGATCGGGCGCGGGTCGTGGTCGACGCGGTGCTCGGCACCGGCCTCGATCGCATGGTCGAGGGTCACCTGGCCGCGGTGATCGAGCGGATCGACGCCGCGCCCGGCATCAAGATCGCGGTCGACGTGCCGTCGGGGCTGTCGGCCGACACCGGCCATCCGCTGCCGGTCGCGGTCCACGCCCATCGCACGGTCGCGCTCGGCGTGGCCAAGGTCGGCGTCGCGTCGGCGCCGGGCTTCGCCTGGGCCGGGCAGGTCGAGGTCGCCGACATCGGCATCCCGGCCGGGCTGGTGCGGGCCGGCGCAACCCGGGCCGCGCTGGTCGAGCTCGACGACGCCCGCGGCTGGATGCCGATCGCCGACCGCAGCGAGCACAAGGGTCAGCGCGGCCACGTGCTGGTGGTGGCCGGCTCGCCGGGCAAGCGCGGGGCCGGGCGGCTGAGCGCGCTGGCGGCGCTGCGGGCCGGGGCCGGGCTGTGCACGCTGGCCGGGCCCGACGGCGCGGGTGAGCTGATGGCGCCCGACGCGGTGATGACCCACATCCTCGACGCCGACGACGCGGTGGCGACGCTGGTGGCGTGGCTCGATCGCGGCGCGCTGGTGATCGGCCCCGGCCTCGGCGAGGACGCCCGGGCCCGCGGCTGGGTCGAGCAAGCCCTGGGCACGATCGGTCCGCGCAGCCGGGTCGGCCATGGCGCGACGCCGGCGGCGAGCGAGGACACCGCCGATCTGGGCGAGGGCGTGACCCTGCCGGTGCTGCCGGTGCTGCCGCGGCCGGTGGTGGTGCCGGTGGTGATCGATGCCAGCGGCCTCGGCCACCTGGTCGGCAACCTGCACTGGGTCGCGGCCGCCGATCGGCCGGTGGTGCTGACCCCGCACCCGGGTGAGGCCGCGCGCCTGCTCGCGACCCGACCGTCGACGATCGAGGCCGACCGGCTGCGGGCGGTGCGCGACCTCGCGGCTGCGACCCGTGCGGTGGTGGTGCTCAAGGGCGCGCGCACCCTGGTCTGCGACGGCACGCTCGGCGACGACTTCGTCACGATCAACCCGACCGGCGGCCCCGGCCTCGCGACCGCGGGCTCGGGCGACGTCCTGGCCGGCGTCATCGGCGCGCTGCTGGCCCAGGGTCTCGGCGCGGCGACCGCGGCCCGGCTCGGCGTGTGGATCCACGGCGCGGCCGGCGACGAGCTGGAGCTCACCCTCGGTCAGCGCGGCGTGGTCGCGAGCGATCTGCCGCTGGCGATCGCCGGCGTGATGCAGCGGCTGGCCGCGACCGCCCCGCGCTGAGCACCGGTCGATCGATGAGGTTGCGGCAGGGCGCCGCGTCCCCGGCGTCGCGGCGTGTGCGGCGCATGTGAGGCCTGACACCGCGGCGGCAGAGATCCTTGGGCGCGCTGGTGCGTGTCCTGAGCATGCGCTTCGCCTGGCTGGTCCCGTCTATCATCTCGTCCCTCGCGCTCGCGGCTCCGGCCTTCGCCGACGAGCCGGCGCCGTCCGCACCGCCCGAGGTCGCGTCCGCGGCCGCGCCCACCACCACCGCGGCCGCGCCCACCACCGTCGCGGCAGAGCCCGAGACCAGCGACGTTTACCGTGAGTCCGGGGCGGCCTACGGCGAGACGCTCGCGTACATCGAGCCTCGCTCGTACGCCAAGAACTGGCTGGTCGCGCCGCCGGGCTGGACCTTCGGCGGCCAGATGAAGTTCATCACCGCCAACACGTCGCTGTTCGGCACCAACCAGCGGCTGCGGTTCGCCGACATGGCGATCCTGAGCCTCGAGACCCGCATCACCGCCGGCCGCCGGCTGGAGCTGTCGGGCTCGGTCGATCTGCTGGCCAAGCAGCCCGACGGCAGCACCGAGTCGATCGCGCAGGGCGGCACGCTCGGCGCCAAGATCGCGACCAGCCGCACGCTCGCGCTCACCGCCGCGGTCTCGGGCGGTCCGACCCTCGGCGTCGACGGCCTGTGGGGCAGCGCCGGCGGCGGCGTGCTGCATCGCTCGCACATCGAGGAGTTCATCGCGTTCCAGGTCGGCGCCGGCGCCCAGGCCACCGTCGTCCGGCCGCAGGAGTTGGGGAGCGAGTGGCAGGCCGACCTGGTCGGCTCGAGCGAGCTGGTGTTCCACACACCGCGCGGCGAGTGGGCGATGTGGGGCGGGCTCGGGCTGGCGCTGCCGGTCGTGCACAGCGAGGGCATCGCGCCGTCGACCCGCCTCGACGTCACGATCGGCACCGTGTTCTCGGCGGTGAAGGACTGGGACCTCTACACCGAGTTCACGCTGCGCGACCGCGGGACGACCGACATGCCGGGCACCGTGCTGCCGATCGCCGATGGCGGCTTCGATCAGAAGCAGATCGTGTTCGGCATCACGCGCCGCTTCACCGAGCGCGGCACCAGCCGCTGGGCCCTCTCGCAGTAGTCGGGCTCGGATTCGCGTCTGGCTGGCAACGCGGTCCGTGTCTGGCTGTCCTCGGACCCGGACGCGCTGTGTGATGTCGACGGGTTAGGGGTGGCATCGCGCTTGCTGATACCCCCTGTCATGCCGCGTAACGCCAGCCCGACCGATTCGATTCCCAGCAAGACCCTGTTCGCGTCGCGATCCAGGCTCTCCGATCGATCGGCCGGTCCCGGCGGGGACGCCGGTGCCGACCTCATCGGGCAGAAGATGCCAGCACCTTCGGTTCCGCCGAGGTCCGAGCTCCGCCGCCGTCCGGTGACGGCCGCCCGAGCGGCGCGGCAGTCCGACCGCGACGGCTACGAGGCGGCGTGCCTGCCCCTGTCGGGCGAGCTGTTCGGCGCCGCGATGCGCCTGACCCGCAACCCCGACGACGCCCGCGACCTGGTGCAGGAGACCCTGTTGCGGGCGATGCAGGCCTGGTCGCGGTTCGAGGTCGGCTCGAACGTGCGGGCCTGGCTCCACCGGATCCTCACCAACAGCTTCATCAACGGCTACCGCAAGCGGCGCCGCCACCAGCGGTTCGCGACCGAGCGCCCGGGCGACGCCATGGCCGCGGTCTACGGCACCGACGACGATCACACCGGCGACCTCGAGGACGCGTTGACCGAGACCCAGCTGTCCGACGAGGTCCAGGTCGCGCTCGGCCGGCTCGGGCCCGAGTACCGCGAGGTCGTGGCCCGCGCCGATCTCGGCGGCGAGAAGTACAAGGACATCGCCGACGCCCTCGCCCTGCCGATCGGCACCGTCATGTCGCGCCTGTTCCGCGCCCGCCGCCAGCTCGAGGAGGACCTCCGCGACTTCGCCGCCAAGGACTGGGGCCTGGCCCGCGCCGCCTGAGCACGAACCCGAGCCGGGGGCCTCGTCCTCGTCCAGCCCCGGGCCGGTCAGTAGTCGAGCTGGAGGCCGAGCTGGAGCGTGAAGGCGTCGAGGGTCTGGCCCGAGCTGAGAAACTCGCCGCCGATGCCGGCGGGATTGTTGGTGGGGTCATCGGCGGCCAGCTCGTCGAGGAACAGGACGTCGGCCTTGAGGTTGAGCTGCAGGCGCTCGAACACTCCGAGCAGATCGTGATCGTCCTCGGCCACCGAGATCATCGTCAGCTTGCCGCCGACCATGACGTCGCGGACCGCGCCCAGCTCGCGGTCGCCGGTGAAGTAGGCGCCGGCGCTCGACTCGGTCTGGTAGTAGAACGCGTCCTTGAAGAAGGTGGCGGCGGTCTGCTGGTGGAGGTGGGCGCGCAGCCGGAAGACGAGCGCGTCGCCGAGGTACTGCGAGTAGCCGAGCTCGACGGTGCCGGCGTTCACGCCCCAGTTGTCGGCGTAGCCGCGCGCCGAGACGTGGACGACGGCGTGCAGCTTGGTGAGGAAGCGGTTGATGCGCAGCGAGATGGCGACGCGCGAGCGCTCGTCGGGGATGTGCTCCTGCGGCTCGTTGGGGCCGATGCGGACCTGGCGGTAGGGGTTGGACTGGAAGCCCTTCAAGACC
>JAYVSF010000467.1:0-5731 GCA_043775605.1 Myxococcales bacterium | reverse complement strand
CCTCGAGCTCGGCCGCCCGGCCGCCGGCAAGACCGGCACCTCGGCCAACTTCAAGGACGTCTGGTTCATGGGCTTCACCTCCGACCTGCTGTGCGGGGTCTGGATCGGCCGCGACGACTCGACGCCGATCGGCGACAAGATCACCGGCGGCGGCGCGGCGGTGCCGATCTGGCTCGAGTTCATGAAGGCCGCGCACCCGCCGACCCCGCCCCGCGACTTCCCGGTGCCGACCGGGATCACCTTCGCCCGCGCGCAGGAGGGCTCGGGCCAGCCGATGGGCCCGTCGCCGTCGGCGCCGTGGGTGCCGTTCGTGCGAGGCACCTTGCCGGCCGGCTTCGGCAAGCCCGGCCCGCTGCCCACGTTCGCCTCGCACGTCCCCGCCCCACCGCTGCCGCCGTGAGCGTGACATCCGCCGCGACCGCCCTGCGCCGGCCGGCGATCGCCGCAGGGCCGTGCTAGCGTGCGGGCCGATGTTCCGCGCGCGCGTCTCCGTACGCCTCCCGCTCCTCGTCGTGGCGGCCCTCGCGGCCCCGCTCGCCGGCTGTCCCAGCGACGACGTGGTCGGCGACATTGATGCCTCGGTGAGCTGCCTCGCGGCCACCCGCCACGACGACCTGCCGTGGATCCAGGACAACGTCCTCACCCCGAGCTGCTCCAACTTCACCTCGTGCCACAAGGGCACGGCCTCGATGGCTGGCGACCTGTCGCTCGAGACCGGCCGGTCCCACGCCGAGATGGTCGGGGTCGCGTCGAAGCAGTTCCCGGCCTGGACCCTGGTCGTGCCCGGCGACCCGATGCACAGTTACCTGATGGTCGCCCTCGGCCAGTACCCGGGCCCGCTCGATCCTCGGGTCGGCACGATGCCGTTCAACTCCCGGCTGCTCTGCAAGCAGAAGCGCGACGCGATCGAGCGCTGGATCCTCGCCGGCGCCCCCGAGACCTCGCCGGTCGATGCCGGCGTCGACGGTCCCTGACCGCGGCCGCGCCCTGCTACGAGAGCGCACACCGTTGGCCGCAGTATAAGTTCCTCATTTGGCAATGGATTTCCCGCGACGTAGCTTGACGTGCAGGTCGGCCGCTCGCTACAACCACGGCATACTCCTGGGAGGCCGAAGACCCGATGGACTGGCTCAGTAACGTATTCGACAAGGGCGGCCCGTTCTTCATCGTCAACACGTTCTTCCTGGCGGTGGTCATCGCGCTCATCGTCGAGCGATCGATGTACTTCCTGGGACGTGGCCACCTGAACGCCAAGGCGTTCCTCGAGCAGATCAAGCGGCTCCTCGCGGCGAACAACATCGACCGCGCCAAGAAGCTGTGCGACGCGACCACCGCGCCGGTGGCGCGCGTGGCCAAGGCCGGTCTCAACCGGCTGCACCGCGGTGAGGCGGCGGTCGCGCAGGCGATGGAAGAGACCATGACCGACGCCCTGCCCGAGGTGAAGACCCGGATCGGCGCGCTGTGGTCGATGGCCAACATCGTGACCCTGACCGGGTTGCTCGGCACCATCACCGGCCTCATCGCCACCTTCTCCGCTCTCGACAAGGCCCTGCCCCAGGAGAAGGACAAGAAGCTCTCGCGCGGCATCTCGGAGGCCATGTACAACACCGCGTTCGGTCTCTCGATCGCGCTGGTGTGCATGCTCGCCCACCTGCTGCTGTCGGCGGCGCAGAAGCGCGTCATCGCCGATCTCGAGGCCTTCTCGCTGCGGTTCGAGAACCTCCTGGCCGAGGGCGCGGTCGCTGGCGCCGGTCGTACCGCGGGCGCTGCCCCGGGCACGAGCGACGGCGACGCCTGAGCGGACGCATCGGCGATGCCCACCGCGCACCAGGTCCGGTCCAAGACTCGCAACGCCATCCGGCGGCGCGAGAACGCGATCGAGGAAGAGGAGCTCGAGTCGGGTGAGATCAATCTCATCCCGTACCTCGACATCGTCACCAACCTGATGCTGTTCCTGCTGGCGTCGATCAGCGCGAACATCCTGTTCGGGCAGATCAACACCCAACTGCCCGATCCGGGTGCACCGGCGCCGACCAACGCCGCCGATCCCACGCCGAACCCCGACGACAAGCCGCTGTCGCTGGCGGTGGCGGTCACCAAGGACGAGTTGCTGCTGTTCTCGTTCTCGGGGCAAGAGGGCACGATCAGCGCGCCGAAGCTGCGGCTGCCGCGGATCGGCCGCGCGGGCGAGCGCTGCGACTCGAACCAGATGTGCGAGACCAACTACTGCAGCGTGCGGCAGGTCTGCCAGGATCTGCGGGGCATGGCGACGACGCCCGTATTCGACTATCGCGCGCTCAACGACGCCCTCTACGACATCGCGGTGCGCCACTTCGTGATGGGCGGCGCTCGGCCGCGCAAGGCCGAGTCGTACCAGGCGGTGCTGATGGCCGATCCCAGCGTGCCCTACGGCACCCTGGTCGCGGTGATCGGGTCGATGCGCTGCAAGATGCCTGCGTTCGGCCAGCCGTCGGTCACCTGCTTCCTGCCGACCGCCGACGCCGCGCTGAAGGATCCGACCAAGCCCCCGGTCGACGATCGCGCGCGCCTCTACGACACCACGCGCACCAACTACGATCCCAACATCCAGGCGCTGTTCCCCGACGTCGTGTTCTCGGGAGGGTTCCGCTAGATGACGTTCTCGGTTCGCGAGGGTCGCGCCATCGTCCGCAAGGCGGTCTCCCGGGTGCCCGAGGGCGAGGAGATCCGCCACCTCAACATCATGCCGATGATGGACATGATGACCATCCTCCTGGTCGCCTTCATCCAGCAGGCTGCGACCAACGCGACCATGATGGCGGCCGCGACCGTCGCGCTGCCATCGACGGTGGCCGAGCAGCCGCTGCTCGACCCGGTGTCGACCCTCATCATCACCACCGGCGCGATCGTGGTCGAGGGCGTCGAGATCGTCTCGGTCACCAACGGCGATGTCGATCCCTCGCAGAAGGAGGGCGGCGCCGACGGTCGCAAGATCACCAAGCTGACCGAGTACCTCGGCAACCTGCGCCGGGTGCACGAGGACGTCCTGCGCAAGGACGGCAAGCCGCTGCCGCCGATCCCGGAGCTGATGATCGTCGCCGATCGCACCATCCCGTACGGGCTGCTGCTGAGCGTGATGTTCTCGGCCAAGGAGAAGGAAGCCGGCTACAAGCGCTTCCGGCTCATCGTCCAGAAGGGCGCCGTGGTCGCGGCGCCGCGCTGATCGTCCGCGGTTCGCGCGCGGGGGGCGTCCGCGCGCTGGCCGGCAGGCACGGCCCGCGTATACTGGCCAGATGATGTTCCTGGTCGGTCGACGAGCCCTGTCCGCCGTGGTGCTCGGCTTCTACGGCTTCATCTACGCCCTGGTGGTGTGGAAGCAGCTGTTGCCGCCGCCGCTGGTCCCGATGTTCGCCGCGATGGCGGCGCTCTACGTGGTCGGCTTCGTCGGCCTGGTCGCCGGCTGGTTCTGGGGCCGCTGGTACGCCTCGGGCCTCGCCATCTACGGCCTGGTCAGCGGCGTGATCGGCATCTGGCAACTCGGGCCGGAGCCGGTGTTGATCTTCGTCGCGGTCAGCCACGGCCTGGTGCCGATGATGCTCGCCGGCGACCGCATGGCCGCCAGCTTCGACGGCAAGACCGCCTGGCGGACTCGCTTCCACCTCGACGAGCCGGCGGTCGAGCGGCTCGGCAAGTCCATCACCCGCGCGTCGATGACCCTGCCCTACCTGCTGCTGTGGGCGCTGGCGCCGAAGGCCGGCCAGGGCCTGGTGGTCACGATGGCGCCGCTCGCGCTCGGCGCGGCCGGGATCTGGGCGATGCTGCGGCTGCGGACCTGGGGCGTGCTGGCGCTGGCCGGCGCCGGCGCCACCCTGGCCGGCGCTGCGGTGACCGCGCCCGGACCGACGTCCCTCTACGCGCTCGCTGCCGCCGCGATCCTCGCGGCCGCTGCGGCGCCGTTCGCCCGGCCGATCGCCCGCCACCTCGGCGGCGCGGCGCGTTGACGAGCCGGCGATCGCGGGGCTACCCTCACGGGGTCATGAGGAGGACTGCCATGAGTGGGAGCGCGCGCAACCGTACGATCGTCGCCACCCTTGCCGCCGTCGCGATCGCGATGGGAGGCCTGACCGGCTGCGGCGGCCTCTACTCGGGCAAGCCCGAGAAGGTCTACAAGCCCAGCAAGAAGAAGGAGCCCGACGCCGTCGTCGCGCCCGTCGAGATCAAGTGGGCCGCCGAGTGCGCCGCCAAGCTCAACGAGGAGCCCGGCACCGCGCTCAAGACCCACAAGAAGAACGAGGCGCGGGTCAAGCAGATCGCGATGCAGGCCCAGGAGCTGCTCGACGCTGCCGCCGCGACCTCGGACAACAAGCAGAAGGCCGGCCAGACCGCCGAGGCCATCGACAAGCTGCGCAAGGCGCTGGTCGACGCGCCGTACAGCGCCGAGGCCACCTACTCGCTCGCGATCGGCTACGCCCGCTCGCGCCGCAAGGGCTGTGCGATCGCGATGCTCAAGCGGCTCGCGATGCTCGAGAAGTACGACGACTTCAGCGTGGCGGCGAAGCGCCTCATCGGCGACGCCCTCGACAACGGCGAGTTCGCACCGTTCCGCAAGGACGCCGACGAGGCGATGAACCGTTGAGGCCCATGTCGATGCCCAAGTCGTTGCACACGTCGTTCGTCACCAAGGCGCTGCTGTCGGTGGCGCTGGCCTCGATGGCTGGGGCCGCCGGCTGCAAGTCGAAGCCGCCGCTCACCCCGCCGCCGCCGCCGTTCCGGCCCGAGCCTGTCAGGGCGGCGGGTCCCGATGCGCCGACCAAGACCGACTGCGATCCGCCCAACCCGGCGATGACCCCCGACGCCAAGACCTACGCCGAGCGCGCCCCGCGCATCGACGAGGCCAAGCGCCTGTCGGAGGAGGGCCTGGCCAAGCTGCAGGCCGCCGAGGGCTCGAGCCTCGATCCGGCATCGCGCGAGACGCTGATCACCGACGCGGTCCAGAGCTTCCTCGACTCGCTGTCGGCCGATCCGTACAACGTCAACGCGACCTACAACCTGGCCGCGGCCTACGCCCGGATCAATCGCAAGCAGTGCGCGTACAACATGCTGGATCGCCTGATCCAGATGCGGAACCACGCGAGCCGCTCGACCGAGGTCAACCAGAAGCTCGATCGGCTGCTGGGTCGCAACAAGACCCCGCTCGATCCCGACTTCCGCGACCTGCGGTCGGCGTCGACGTTCGACTGCCTGATCAACAACATCGGCACGGCCCAGCCGAAGAACTGCTTCCAGTAGGCGCTGAGAACGGCGCGCGACCCGGGCTGAGACTCGATCGACGCCCCGTCGCGCTTGCTGTCAGCACCCGCGAGTCGAGCCGCGCTTGTGCCGCGGTCATGCTCGTCGTACAACCGCCCGACGCCCGCGGAGAACCTCGTGAAGCACGTGTCAGCTCGGTCGCCCTCGATGTCTCGCTCCGTCGCAGGTGCGGTGGGGGCCGCCCTCCTGCTCGCTTCCGGCGCTGCCCACGCTCAGCCCGCGCCCGCGCCGGCGCCGGCCAAGACCCCACCGGTCGTCCGGGCCTGCGGAGTCTCGGCGATCCCGCTGGTGGTCGGCAACGAGTGGACCTACGAGCCGGTCTTGGTGCCGACCGACTCCCAGCTCACCGAGGCCCAGATCAAGCTCACCCCGCTCCAGCCCAAGAAGGTGGTCATCAAGGTCACCTCGGTCGACACCAAGGACAGCGTGACCACGGTCGGCC
>JAYVSF010000466.1:0-6097 GCA_043775605.1 Myxococcales bacterium | reverse complement strand
CGGCCACGCGCTGCTCCCACGTTTTCTTGTCCGTCATGCCCGCCATCCTGCGGGCGAACTCACGCGTGCGGAAGGACGGGGTTCATGCAGCGGCTACTCGGCGGTCCGGTGCCACTGTCGTTCCGCGCGTTTCATCTCGCGATGGGCACGGTCGATCTCTCGCCCGATCCTGACGCGATGTCGTCGACCACGTTTCGGAAGCTCGAGTGGCTGGACCCTCTTCAGGTCGCGCCGATCTCGGTGACACGCGACCTCGCGGCGAAGGAGGTCACGCGCACGAAGAGGGCGTGGGTCGAAGCGCTGCGTCTGCCGCCCGATCTGTTCTTCGCGATGTCGCCCGATCGCAAGGGCCGCCACGACTCCGAGGAGGACGAGCCGTACATGCTCGAGGCCTTCGATCAGGGCGCCGACGGCCTCGTTCGGCAGGGCGCGGGTGAGCCGGTGCCCTTCGTCGACTACCTGCGTGCGACCCTCGCGAACGGCGGCTTCGCCAAGCTCGACAAGCACGAGCATGCGGCCGACGTGCGCGAGCGGCTCGCCAAGGGGCGCATCCTGTTCTGACGCCGTTCTGGCGAGCTCAGAGCGTCGAAGGATCGATTCCGAACGCCCGCGCCACCTCCGCCATCCGCGGCTGGAGCTCGGCATCCCACTCGTTCTTGATCAACTTGGAGAGATCCGCGGGGACGCCGTCACCGACGTGGGGGAGGGCGAGCGTGTGCAGCGCGCGCCAGCCGACGAACGATTCCTTCCGCCGCGTCGCGCGGAGGCAGCTCGCGATCTGGTCGGGGCGCGTGAAGGGGACCTTTCGCCCCTTCAAGAAGGTGAGGAGCTGCTCGCCCGCCTCGTAGTTCGCCTTCGGAAGGCGGCTCCAGCGATCGAAGCCGCGCGTCGCCGCGTCGATGACCCCGGGGGCGCGGCAAGAGCGAAGGCCCCAGGACGCGCCGTTGAGAACGCTGAGATCGGGGCGCTCGCCGTCGCCGAACGGGGCCGTCGGGATCGCCGCGAACAGCGCAGCGATCAGCGTCGCCGCCGCGCTCTCCGTCGGGCAAGATCCGAGCGCCATCAGCGCGGTGCCGCGGATCGACGTGCTGACCTTCTTGTCGCCCGCGAGCCTGGTGAGATGCGGCTCGGCGAGCCCCGGAGCGACGAGGGGAGCGATCTCCATCGGGAGCTTGATCCGCCAGTTCGAGGCACGGTTGGAGAGGCGAGCGGAGCCACCGCGCAGCGCCTCGAGGAGCGCCGCTCCGGTCGGCAGGGCCACGTGCACGTCGACGAACTTCCCACGCGCGTCCCAGACGGACGCTTGGCTGCGCTTGACGGCGGCGTCGAGCACGTCCGATGGTGCCTCGGCAAGGATGGCGACCAGGCTCGCGAGCGCGTCCGCGGCCCCACCGGTGAGCGGTGGCAGGGCGTTCTCGAGCCATTTTTCGCTCTTCTTTCGCGCCGCCTTCTCAGGCTTCGCGGTCGCGGTGGCTTTCGCCTTCGCCTTTGCGAGGCGCGCCGTCTGCGCCTTCAGCGATTCCGCGACCCCCGGCTGCTTCTTCGTCGGGACGACCCCGAAGTAGTCGGCGAGAAACGACGCGAACGACGGGTATTTCACCCAGCCCCCTTCCGCGATCTCGAAGCCGAGGACCGGGTGCTCCCCCGCCTCGTCGGTGACGCCGAGGTAGAGGACGTGCGCCTGACTCGCCGATTGCGGCAAGACGAACCCCCCAGCCGGGTATTCGGCGTCGATCGCGTCGAAGTACTCTTCGTCGTCGCTCCGCTCCGCGTCGAAGATGCGCGCGACGATCTCGCTCACCGCCTCGTGCTGGAGCTGTCCGCGATTCATGATCGGCAGGTCCCACGATCCGGTGAAGGCAAGCCATGTGCGGAGGCTGGGAGAGAGGGGCTTTCCCCCTGGCAGGGTGAGCTTGGCGAGTTTGTCTGCCGCGAGCGGGCGCGGCTTGTCGTAAGCGTTGCAGCCGAAGCCCGAGCCCCCGCCGTCGGCGCGGAGCTTGGAGATGACCCGCCCGATGAGCGAGTCGTCGCCCGCGCCTGTTGCCGGCGGCGCGGGCTTCCGAAGGCCCTTTGCCGGCGCCTCGTCCACCGCGGCGACGTAGCCCTTCCCGAGTTTGTCCTTGGTCTTCTTCTCCAGCGCGACCTTCGCCGCGGCGGCGGACTCGAAGCTCTCGGCCTTTGACTGCCCCTTGGTGCCGACGGCGCCCCACCGGGTCGTCAGCTCCTTGGCCGAGACCTCTCCCTCCCAGAACTTGTTCGAGCCGCCTGTCGTGTTGACGAGTCGTGCCATGGCTCGAGTAGTCGCTCGATTCGTCGATGCTGTCGAGAGAGTAGGCCATCGTAGGCGGTGTCGTCGGAGAAGGGTTTGTCAGGAGGGGCGTTGGGAGGTGGGGTTGAGGCCGCGAGATCCAGCAGGGCTGGAAGTCTTCGGAGTATGAGTATAGGACGTATGAACGCGATTTGGTCGGCGGCGAGTGCGGTCGCGACCCCCGAGGGAGGGCGCGTGGTGCGCCCCGGTCCGGCCGGAAACGTGAGCGCGCGCACCGACGTCGTGGTGGTCGGGCGACAGCGGGCGAGGCGGTGGCCTGCCATGTCGTACGCAGCGAGGGCGGAGTCGGAGCGGAGCGGCCTACGCGGGCTCGTAGGCGTCGAGGTCGGGAAGCGGGTCGGCACCGCCGGGCCAGAAGAGGTCCTGGGGCGGGGCGCGAGCGGCGGCGACCTGGTGTGGCTCGGTGGGGAGGTCGAGGTGGGTGAGGATGGCGGCGACGACGGCCGGGTCGGTGATGGCGGCGAGGACCCGCACCGGGCCGGCGCAGCGAGGGCACACCCGCAGGTCGTCGCGGAACACGCGGCGGTAGAGCTCGGCCCAGGGTAGGCGGGAGGGCCGCCGGGCGGGCGGCGACGCGGCGGGAGGGTCGTGGGTATGCTGCGCTGGGCCCGGGCCGCGGTGGCCGGGGACGAGGGCGGTGACGGCGGGACGAAGCGCGGCCTCCGGCCGCCGCCGCTCGTACGCCGTCGTCCCGCTGGTCGCGACCACCGCCCGGCGCGGAGCACGGGGCGGGCCGGACGCGCGGGCCTGCGATCACGCGGACCTGGCCGCGGCCGCCGTCCGCACCCGGCCGGGAACCGGACAGGGCGTCCGACCACCGGACACCGCCCGGCCGGTGGCCGGACAGCGGGCACGCGCGCGTGACGATCCTGGAGTTTGCCGACACCTACGACTACGCCCCGGACTCGGACGGCAAGGTCGTGTTCGCTGCCCAGTGCCGGTTGCGAACGTTCGCGGGGGCCGTGCTCTCGGAGTTGCAGCGGCTGCTCGCCGAACTCGGCGAGGAGGCCTATCAGGCCGCGGCCCGACGCCATCGCCGCCAGGGCGCCGGCCATCGTCAGGTAGCTGGTGGTCTTGTGCGCCTGGGCGAAGCGCATCGGGGGTTCGGGCGTGCGGCGGTGATGGTGATCGTGACGTTAGCCGTCGGCGTCGCGCATGAGCCACCGCGCGTCGGCCGGGGCCGGTGTCGGTGGCGCATCGATCCAGGTCCCGGTACCCGCGCGGGTGCGGAACCCGGCCGGGTCGAGGGTCGAGATGTCGAACCCGCGGACGCGGTCGAGCGGGATCGTGGCCTGATCGAACGGCGCCGGCAGGTCGGGGAGCGTGAAGCCGGTCGAGCCCGGCGGTGCGATCACTCACCAGTGGGCGAGCTCGTTCTCGAGGGGGCCGGAGGCGCTGAGGTCGGCGACGATCGCGTCGTAGGTGCCGCCGCCGGCCACGGTCCAGCTCACCGCGTTGCCGTCCTGGACGGGGGTGGTGATCGCCGGCACCGTCGGCGCGACGTCGAGCGGCGCGGCCTCGGTCACGGTCGGCCGGAACAGCTGGAGGTGGTAGAACCGGTCGGACGGCGGCGGCAGGCGGTAGTTGACATCGATGAGCGCGCCCTCGCCGGCGATGGCCGGGGCGTTGAAGGTCGCGCTCGCCATTCCATTGGTGATGGTGAGGCCGAACTGGTAGAACACCACGGCCGCGCACAGGTAGACGAAGGCCTGGGCCAGGACGCTGTCGGTCACCCGACCCCGCCGAAGCTCATGGTGCGGGTTTACCGCAGCGCTCGACGTGGCGGTAGGATGTCGGTGCGTCGATGAACGATACCGAGATGGCCGCGCTGCTTACCGCTCCCGAGTCCGATCGGGTCGAGCGGAAGGAGTCGTTCGCCTCGGATCGGGTCAGGGAACGGGTCTACGAGGCGATCTGCGCCTTCGCCAACGACTACCCGGATCACCGCGCCCCGGGCGCGATCGTGATCGGCCAGCGCGACGACCGCTCGTTTTCGGGAATCGTCGTCGACGACCGCCTCATCACCGAGCTAGCCCAGATCCGCTACAACACGAAGATCGTGCCCGTGCCGTCGATCGCGGTGACCCGCCAGACAGTCGACGGTCATGAGATCGCAGTGCTCGTCGTTGAGCCATCCGCGTCTCCGCCGGTGCGCTTCGACGGTCGCACGTGGATCCGCACCGGCTCGACGCGATCGATCGCCACCTACGAGCAGGAGCAACGCCTCAGCGAGCGCCGTCGTCACAACGCGCTCCCGTTCGATGTTCAACCGATGCCGTACGTGCCGGTCGACGATCTCGACTACGAGTACTTCCGCTCGAGCTACCTGCCAGGCGCGGTCGCACGGGAGGTCCTGCAGGTGAACCATCGGGAGCCGCGCGACCAGATGGTCGGGCTACGAATGCTCGATCCATCGGGCGCGCCGACCGCGCTGGGCGTGTTGCTGCTGGCGATCGATCCCCAACGCTGGATCGCGGGATCGTACGTCCAGTTCCTGCGCTTCGATGGCACCACGCTGACCTCCCCGGTCGTCGACCAGAAGGAGGTCACCGGTCGCGTCGTCGAAGTGATCCGTCGTACCGAAGAGATCCTCGACAATCACATCCGCGTCGGGACGCGTTTCGTCGACGTCGCGCTGGAGGAGCGAACCCCGGACTATCCCATCGCCGCGCTGCGCCAGCTCTTCCGCAACGCGGTCATGCACCGCGCCTACAACGGCACCAACGCGCCGATCCGGATCCACTGGTTCACGGACCGCATCGAGCTGCAGAACCCGGGTGGACCGTACGGCGCCGTCACGCGCACGAACTTCGGTGGCGGGGCCACCGACTATCGCAACCCGAACCTGGCGGCCGCCCTGCGCGATCTCAACTTCGTGCAGCGCTTCGGCCAGGGCCTGCACATCGCGCGCACCGAACTGGAGAAGAACGGCAATCCACCGCTCGAGTGGGAGCTGGAGACTACGACGACGCTCCTGCGAGTGCGGAGGCGACCGTGACGCCGATCGTCACGTTCTTCAGCAGCCGCGCCGGTGTCGGCACGACGTCGCTCGTCTATCACCTGGCGTGGATGTACGCGCAGCACGGCGCGCGTGTACTGGCCGTCGATCTCGATCCGCAGGTCGGCCTGACGATGAAGTTCTTGTCGGAGGAGCAGGTTCTCGACGTCTGGACGAGAGAGCGGAACCGCACGGGACCTGGTGCGATTCACGCGGCGCTGGAGAGTACCGCATCGGTCGACGTGCCCGATCTTGAAGCCGTTGCGCCCGGCCTGTTCTTCCTCCCGGGCCTGCCGGTGCTCGCTGCGCTCGAGGACGACTTCGCCGATGCGTGGATTCGACTCGGGGACCAAGACGCGAGCACGTCCGGGGCCCTGACCTCGCTCCAGCGGGTGGTCGAGCAAGCCGCGACCGCCGTCGCCGCGGAGGTGGTGCTGATCGACCTCGGCTCTGGCCTCAGCGCGCTGAATCGAGCGGCGTTGATCGCATCGGACCATGTCGTCCTGCCGCTGCTCGCCGATGTGTTGTCAGGGGCCAGCATCGAACTGGTCGGGTTGTGGATGAAGGGCACCCGTACGCGCTGGGCATCATTTCGACCGACGGGGGGCGGGGCCGCGGTACCCGAAGGGAAGGTGGCGCCCCGCGGTTACGTCTTGACATTTGGTGGGCGATCGCTGCGTCCGGGATTCTGGGAGCGCGCGATCCCGCGCGAGTACGCGACGCACGTGCAAGGAACCAGTCGGTCCGCAGGCGACCTGTCGGACGATACG
>JAYVSF010000465.1:0-2952 GCA_043775605.1 Myxococcales bacterium | reverse complement strand
GCCGGGGCCGGATCGGGTCGGGTCTCGATCCAGGTCGAGCCGTCGTCCTCGGGTGCGGCCGGCGTGATCTCGCGGGCCCAGCGCTTCTGCCGGCGCAGGTACATCAACGCGGCGGTCGTGGTCACCCGGTACATCCAGGTCGAGAAGCGGGCCTGGCCGCGGAAGCTCGCGCGGTGGCGGTGGGCCAGGAGCATGGCGTCCTGGGCGACGTCGTCAGCGGCGTGCTCGTCCTTCACTATCCGCAGGGCGATCGCCCTCGCATAGGCGCGGGTGCGAGCATCGAGGTGCGAGGCTCCGAGCGCAGCTCGGGCCGGGGTTGTGCTGTCGAGATCGGGACCGGGGCTGCCCCGGTGCCGATCGATCGATGACGCAGGGTTGGACTCTGGCCAACCCTGCGAAGTCTCAGGAGCGATCGGGCGCAACATCTGGCGTGCCTCCTTGGATTCTGCGCAGGATTTACGCAACCTCCATTCCAGGCTCGTGGACCAGCAACAACAGGTGGTTATGTCTTGACCACCGTCAAGAACCGTCCAGATTCTTGGAACGTGTCTAGAATTTTAGACGTACGGTGCTAACGTCCTGGAAATGGCCACGCCGCGCGTCCTGGTGATCGATGGCGACCCGCTGGCTGCCCGGCAGGTTGCTGCGGCGATCGCGCAAGACCTGGGGCTGGCTGCAGAGGTTGCGACCAGCCCCGACGCCGCGCTGGCCGCGCCGCCACCCGACGCCGTGGTGGTCGACGTCCACAGTGCGGCATCGGTGCTGTTGGCGCTGCGGGCCCGCGACCCAGCGATCGCGGTGATCCTGACCGCCGCCGCCGCCGACCACGAGGCCTGTGCCCGGGCCCGCGCGACGGTCGGGCCGCTCGGCTGGGTGTCGCGCCCGGTCGACGCCGGCGAGCTGTTGCCGCGGCTGGCGGCGGCGCTCGAGCGCGCCCGGCTCCAGCGTCAGGTCGCGGTGCTGGAGCGGCGGCTCGCCAGCCGCGAGCGCGCGCTCGACGACAGCCGCGGCCACGCCGAGCGGACCGCGGCCCAGCTGGCGTCGGCCTCGACCGAGCTGGCCACCGCCACCGAGCGGCTGGTGGTGGCCGAGCAGCTCGGCGCGGTCGGGCGCGTGGTCGGCGGCATCGCCCACGAGCTCGGCGAGCAGCTCGCGCTGGTCGGTTACGCCGAGGCGCTCAAGAGCCGGGTCGCGCACGATCCCGAGCTGGTCGAGCTCGCCGACGTCATCGTCCGCGCCCAGCGCCGGCTGCTGGCGATGGTCGACGCGATCCGCGACTTCTCCGAGGGCGACGTCGGTCGGCCCCTGGTCCGCGAGCCCGCCGATGTCGCCGCGGTGGTCGACGAGGCGCTGGCGCTGATCGCCTACGATCGCGAGGTCCGCCGCCGCCGGCTCGACCGCCGGGTCGTCGGCCATCCGATCTGCCTGGTCCACCGCGACAAGCTCGCGCAGGTGGTCATCAACCTGGTCCACAACGCGGCGCTGGCCAGCGCACCGGGTGCCGCGATCGAGGTCGCGATCGCCGAGGACGGCGCCGACGCGCTGGTGACCGTGGCCGATCACGGCGTCGGCATGACCGCCGACGTCCTGGCCCGGCTCGGCGAGCCGTTCTTCACCACCCGCGGCGCGCGCGGCTCGGGCCTCGGCGTCGGCATCTGCCGGCGGATCGTCGAGGAGCACGGCGGCTCGCTGGCGTTCGAGTCGACGCCGGGCAAGGGCACCACCGCGTCGGTGCGCCTGCCGATCCTGGAGGCGCCGTGACCGCGACCCGCTCGGTGTGGCAGGTGCTGGTGGTCGACGCCGAGCCCCACATCCCGCGGCTGATCGCGCTCCTGCTCGGCGAGGGTCACGACGTCGATCACGCCGCCAGCGCCGCCGCCGCGCTCGAGCGGCTGGCTGCCCGGCCCTACGACGTCGTGCTGGTCGATCTCGGGCTCCAGCCGGGGCCATCGTCGCTGCCGGTTGGCGACGCCGAGCCGACCTTGCCGGAGCCGGCGCCGTCGGCGATGGCGCTCGGGGTCGAAGGTCTGCTCGAGCGCATCCACGACACCTGGCCGGATCTCGGCGTCGTCGCTCTGGCCGCGGCCCCGACCGTGCAATCGGCGGTGGCGGCGATGCGGCTCGGCGCGTTCGACGTCCTGCGCAAGACCTGTGGCGCCGACGAGCTGCGGGCCGCGATCACCCGCGCCGGTCGCCACGGCGATCTTGCGCGCGAGGTCCGCCGCCTGCGCAGCGAGGTCGATCGCGCGCGCGGGCTCGGCGAGCTGGTCGGGACCTCGGCGCCGATGCGCCAGCTGCTCGCGCTGGTCGAGCGGGTCGCGGCCTCCGACGCCACCGTCCTCATCCTCGGCGAGAGCGGCACCGGCAAGGAGCTCCTGGCCCGCACCCTCCATCGTCTCGGCCCACGCGCCGATCAGCCGTTCGTCGCGTTCGACTGCTCGGCGCTCACGCCGTCGCTGCTCGAGGCCGAGCTGTTCGGGCACGAGCGCGGCGCGTTCACCGGCGCGGCCCGGGCCCGGCGCGGCCTGTTCCGCGAGGCCCACCGCGGCACCATCTTTCTCGACGAGATCGGCGACATCGCGCCGAGCGTGCAGAACAAGCTCTTGCGGGTGCTGCAGGAGCGCGAGATCAAGCCGGTCGGCGCCGACCACTTCGTGCCGATCGACGTCCGGGTGGTGGCGGCCACCAACAAGGACCTGGCCGGGCTGGTGGCGCGCGGCGAGTTCCGTGAGGACCTGTACTGGCGGCTGGCGGAGGTGCCGATCCAGGTGCCGCCGCTGCGCGAGCGCAAGGACGACCTGCCGATGCTCGCGGTCCACCTGCTCGCGCGCCGGCGCGGCGCGGCCAAGACCGCGATCGGCGGCGGCGCCCGCTATCCGACGTCGATCGCGCCCGACGCGCTGGCCCGGCTGATGGGCTATCAGTGGCCCGGCAACATCCGCGAGCTCGAGA
>JAYVSF010000464.1:0-5169 GCA_043775605.1 Myxococcales bacterium | reverse complement strand
CAGCGAGAACATCACCAAGGTCCTCTACCCCAACGACGAGAGCGAGGCCGGCAAGCAGCTCCGGCTCGAGCAGCAGTACTTCTTCGTGACCTGCGCGCTGCAGGACTGCATCCGTCTGCTCTTGCAGCGGACGACGATCGATCGCTTCGCCGAGAAGTACGCGATCCAGCTCAACGACACCCACCCGTCGATCGCGGTGCCCGAGCTGATGCGCCTCCTGATCGACGTCCACCACCTCGACTGGGATCACGCCTGGCGGATCACCAGCGCCGCGATCTCGTACACCAACCACACGCTCCTGCCCGAGGCGCTCGAGACCTGGCCGCTGCCGCTGATGGCCCGGGTCCTGCCTCGCCACGTCGAGCTCATCTACGAGATCAACCGCCGGTTCCTCCTCGACGTCCGGGCCCGCTGCCCCGGCGACGACGCGCTCCTGGCCCGGGTCTCGATGATCGACGAGCGCGACGGCAAGCGGATCCGCATGGCCCACCTGGCGACGGTCGCCAGCCACACGGTCAACGGCGTGGCCGCGCTGCACTCGCGGCTGCTGACCGAGACCGTGCTCGCCGACTTCGCCCGGCTGTGGCCCGAGCGCTTCACCAACGTCACCAACGGCGTGACCCCGCGCCGGTTCATCGCGCTCGCCAACCCCGGCCTCACCGCGCTCATCACCGAGGCGATCGGTCCCGGCTGGCTCAACCAGCTCGAGCGGCTGCGCGAGCTCGAGCCGAGGGCCGACGACGCCGACTTCCGCGCCCGCTGGCGGGCGGTGAAGCTGGCCAACAAGCAGGTGCTGTCGAGCTGGCTGGCGAAGACCCACGGCCTGGCCTTCGATCCGGCGGCGCTCCTCGACGTCCAGATCAAGCGCATCCACGAGTACAAGCGCCAGCACCTCAACCTCCTGCACGTGGCCTGGCTGCTCGGCCGGCTGGCGCGGGGCGAGATCACCGGCGACCACGGGCTGGTGCCGCGCACGTTCCTGCTGGCCGGCAAGGCCGCGCCGTCGTACCGCACCGCCAAGCTCATCATTCGCCTGGCCCACGCCCTCGCCGACGCTGCCCGCACGGTGCCCGGCGCCGACGAGCTGGCCCGGGTCGTGTTCGTGCCCGACTTCAACGTCAAGAACGCCCAGCGCATCTACCCGGCCGCCGATCTGTCGGAGCAGATCTCGACCGCCGGCAAGGAGGCGTCGGGCACCGGCAACATGAAGCTGACCCTCAACGGCGCGCTCACGATCGGCACCCTCGACGGCGCCAACGTCGAGATCCGCGACGCGGTCGGCGCCGAGCACTTCTTCCTGTTCGGCATGAGCGCCGAGGAGGTCGAGGCCCGGCGCCAGGCCGGCTACGCTCCGCGCGCGGTGGTCGACGCCGATCCCGAGCTGGCGATAGTGCTCGACGATCTCGCCACCGGCCGGTTCTCGCCGAAGGGCGAGCCCGACCTGTTCGCGCCGCTGGTCCGCGGCCTGGTCCAGCAGGATCCGTTCTTCGTGCTCGCCGACTTCCGAGCCTACGTCGACGCCCAGGCCCGGGTCGCGACGGCCTGGCGCGATCCCGAGGCCTGGACCCGGTCCTCGATCCTCAACGCCGCGCGCGCCGGCCAGTTCAGCTCCGACCGCGCGATCCGCGAGTACGCCGAGCGGATCTGGAAGGTGGCGCCGGTGAAGGTCACCTAGACTAGAACGGCCTCGGTCACTGCGTGTCGGTCACGCGGGGAGCGAGGCGAGGTACTGCTCGACGGCCGCCGCAAACACGCCGAAGTCGTCGAGGCGTTCGTTGAGCAGGCGGTGCAGGAGGTCGGGGTCGACGGCCAGGTAGCCGTGCACCACGATGTTGCGGAAGCCCGCGATGCCGCGAAACCCGCGGGTGAACTCGGCGGTCAGCACGCCCATCCTCCCGAGGGTGTCGATCGCCGTGGCGTAGTCGGGGACGTCGTGCCCGGCGCTCGCGGCCACATGAGTGGCGACGTCGAGGCAGTTCTGGGCGCAAAGCTGCAGGCCACGCTCGACGATCCACGCCTCCTCGATGTCGGTGCGCAGCATCTCGGCGGGGCGACCGGTGTGCCGGCGCAGCGTCTGCACGGCGGCGTCCAGCGCCCCGAGGTGCCGGCGCACCAGCGCCGCGTCTGCTACCCCCGAGGTCATCGTCCGAGCGCTCCAGCGCGGCGTCGCGCCGCAGCGACCCGATCGATCTTCGCGAGCTGTGGCACGTAGTCACAGTAGCGGGACAGCGCGCGTCCCTCGCGGCCGCTGGTCGCGACGACGTCTCGCGTCAGGATCCGGACCCCGTCGCGCAGGACGCGGTGGTAGAGCAACGGGCCGGCGTGGTTCAGGATCACCAGGTCGGCCCGGTTGCTGCCGAGGGCAACCATGAGGTCGGCCATCAGCTCCGCGGCGTACCCGAAGGGTGCGTCCGGCTCGTCGGACAGGTAGACCGCGACGTCGACGTCGCTGTGGGCGCGCTCCTCGCCTCGGGCGACGGAGCCGAACAGGTACGCATCGACGACCTCGGGGCGCCGGTCCAGCGCGTCGCGAATCCGGTCCATCAGGTCCTGGTCCACGAGGGCAGCATACCCGGAGCACAGGGCGCATGACGCGGTTTGGTCGCCGGCACGCGCGGCGGCGACACCTGAGGGCTACGCGGGGGTCGCCCCAACTCGGGCGGAAACGTGAGGCGGGCACGGACGTCGCGGTTGCGGGTGTGGGTCGGCGCCGCCGGGCCAGAAGAGGACCTGGGGCGGGGCGCGAGCGGGCGAGGCGGTGGCCTGGCACGTCGTGCGCAGCGAGGGCGGAGTCCGAGCGGTCTACGCGGGCTCGTAGGCGTCGAGGTCCGGGTGTGGGTCGGCGCCGCCGGGCGAGAAGAGGACCTGGGGCGGGGCGCGAGCGGGGGCGACCGGGGGTGGCGCGGTAGGAGGTCGAGGTGGGTGAGGATGGCGGCGACGACGGCGGGGTTGGTGAGGGCGGCGAGGACCCGCACCTGGCCGGCGCACCGGGGCACACCCGCAGGTCGTCGCGGAACACGCGGCGGTAGAGTTCGGCCCAGGGGAGGAAGGGCCGCCGGGCGGGCGGCGACGCGGCGGGAGGGTCGTGAGCATGCGGCGCGGGGCCTGTCGGCGGTGGGGCGGGGACGAGGGCGGTGACGGCGGGACGAAGCGCGGCATGAGCGGCGAGGCCTCGCCAACGATGTCCTCGACGATCTTGGCCGCCGGCCCGTCGCCGCGCACGAACTCGGCCGCCTGGCGCGCGTCGACTAGAGCTCGGGGCGCTCCATCGATCGCCGTTGGCGCTACAGTGACGCCGCGCGGGGCTTCGGCCACCGCCGGAAAAGAGTGTCACCAGATGGAGTACCGCAACCTCGGCGCCAGCGGCGTCCGGGTCTCGACCCTGTGCCTGGGCGCGATGACCTTCGGCGAGGCCGACGAGAAGTCGTTCATGCACCAGGTCGGGTGCGACGAGCCGACCGCGCACGCGATCCTCGATCGCGCGCTCGACGTCGGCATCAACTTCGTCGACACCGCCGACGTCTACGGCCAGGACGGCCTGTCGGAGCGGGTGATCGGCAACTGGTTCGCCGCCAGCGGCCGCCGCGATCAGGTGGTGCTGGCCACCAAGTTCCGCTTCGTCATGGGCGACGGGCCCAACAAGAGCGGGGCCTCGCGCTACCGCATCCTGCGCTGTGTCGACGAGTCGCTGCGCCGGCTGCGCACCGACCGCATCGACCTCTACCAGATCCACATGCAGGACCTCACCGTCGACGAGGACGAGACCCTGCGCGCGCTCGACGATCTGGTCCGGGCCGGCAAGGTGATGTACTTCGGCTGCTCGAACTACGCCGCCTATCGCCTCGGCGACAGCCTGTGGCGGTCGAAGACCCGCGGCCTCGATCGGTTCGTGACCCTGCAGGCCCAGTACAGCCTGGTGGTCCGCGATCTCGAGCGCGAGCACGTGCCGGTGTGCAAGCAGTGGGGCCTCGGCGTGCTGCCGTGGTCGCCGCTGGCCGGTGGCTTCCTGTCGGGCAAGTACGACAAGGACGCACCGCCGCCGCCGGGCGCCCGGCTCGATCGCTGGAAGGACCGCTGGGCCCGGTTCGACAACCCGCGCAACTGGCGCATCCTCGACGCGACCAAGGCGGTCGCCGCCGCGCTGGGCGCGAGCACCGCTCAGGTCGCGCTGGCCTGGCTGCTGCACCGGCCGACGGTGTCGAGCGTGATCTTCGGCGCCCGCTCGATCGCGCAACTCGACGACAACGTCGCCGCCGCGGAGCTCCGGATCCCGCCCGACCTGATGAAGACGCTCGACGACGCCAGCGCCTTCGAACTCGGCTACCCGTACGACTTCATGGGCCGCATCCAGGGCTCCTGGTGAAAGCTCGGCCCGCGGCCGGCGTTGGGATGGGGATGCGAGGCTTCGTCATCGTCTTGGTCTTGCTGGCGCCGGGGGCGGCGTTCGGCTCGGCGATGGCGGTGCGGATGGAGAGCGCGCCGATGGCCGACGTCCACGTCGTCGGCCCGGCCGCCGTCGACAACCTCCGGGTCGAGGTCCGCTGCCGGGCGACCCGCTGGGCCGAGTGGTCGGCGACGTGCAAGACCCGCGCGACCTTCGACCTCATCGCCGGCGGCCCGGTGACGATGACGGCGATGGCCAGCGTCGTCGACGACATCGACCTCGGCGCACCGGGCGTCGCACGCACCCTCGCCGCCGGCGAGCGGGCGACGGTGACGGTGACGTCGACCCGCTGGTTGAAGACGACGACGACCTGGCGCGAGCCGTTCATCCTCGGGCCCATGATCGCGCGCCACCCGTACCTGGGGGCGAGCAAGGACCTCGAGCACCACGCCGGCATCGGCGAGATCGCGCTGGTATCGGGTGGCGAGCTGACCCTGACCGGTGCGCCGGTTCTCGACGATCGCGCCCGCGGCGAGGTCGTGGTCGCGGTCGCCCGCGCCGAGGCCTCGGTCGACCCCGATGGTGTGCCCCGGTCCCACACGCTGGGCAGCCCCGACGAGGGCGGCCCGCTGCGCGAGCGCCGGTGGACGGTGACGATGACGCTGCCGGCTCGCGACCCTGTCCATGGCCTGCTGCGCGCGGGCGGGCCCGTGCTCGCGCTCGGAATACGCGACGAGAGCTTCCTCGTGCGCGGCGGCTGGGAGCTCGGGCTGGGCGAGCACATG
>JAYVSF010000463.1:0-5774 GCA_043775605.1 Myxococcales bacterium | reverse complement strand
CCATCGCGCGGCGTTATACCCCAGGCGGGGCGCGCGTTGGCCCTGGCGGCGATCTGGCGGGTTCGGGCGCCCCGGAGGCCCTGGCCAGGGCAGGGCGTGCCCTTCGACGACGAAGGTCGGTCGCGCGAGGCCGGGGTCAGCATCGGCCACCGTCACGCTGAGTCGGAGCACCTACCGCGCGGCGGAGCCGCCGACCACGGGCACGCCGGCGGCGCGTTCGGCGAGGGCGGCCTGCACCTTCTGCTCGGCGCCGGGCAGGAGCGACTCCTCGGGGACCCGGGCCGAGAAGAACGCCTCCTCGACGAACGCGGTCAGCTCCGAGAACGCCGGGGTCGGTGCGCCGGTCCGGACGTGCTCGACGATCTGGCGCGGCGACCAGATGCCCCACAGCTCGGGGTTGGGCAGCTTGGGCTGGGCGGCGCGCCGGTACAGGCTCCACACCTTCTCGCGCACCGGCACCAGGTCGATCTGAACGCCGCGCAGCTCGCCGCGGTGGGGCACCGTGACCATGAAGCGCTCGCTGACATGGCCAGCGGCGCTGACCCGGGCCCGCCACTCGCCGGGCGCGAGCTGCTCGAGGGCGAACCGGCCGTCGGCGTCGGTGACCGTCGACATGTCCTGGCCGCCCTGCGACAGCCGGACCTCGGCGGTGGCCAGCGGCCGGCTGCGGACCGCGTCGCGGACCAGGCCGGCGAAGCCGTGATCGTTGGCCCGGCGCAGCGTCGACACCAGGCCGGGGCGGGCCAGCTCGAAGCCGCCCACGGGATCGGGGGCGCCGGCGGCCGCGGGCGCGGTCGGCGTGATCACCTTGGCGTCGCGGCGGCGGCGGGCGAGGATGAAGCCGAGGGCGGTGACCGCGGTCGCGCCGAACGCGATCAAGGTGATGCCGGTCGGGGCCGGGCGCGGGGTGCCGATGGTGACGAAGGCCGGGCCCGAGCGACTCGACGTCAGCCAGACGTCCTTGCTCTCGACCGCGGCCTGCAGGGTGTGGCGGCCGGTGCCGAGCCGCTCGCCGCCGATCGCGAGGTGGTAGGTGCCGTCCGCGCCGGTGGTGGTGGCGCCGACCCGCTGATCGTCGGCGGTGATCGCGACCGCGACCTGCGGCACCGGCGCGCCGTCGTCGTCGATGACCTTACCCTTGACCTTGATCGTGCCCTCGAACGAGACCGTGCTCTTGCCGAGCGCGAGGTCGATGCGGGTGGCGGTGGTGAAGGTGAAGGTGGCCTCGGCGGTGGCCGCGGTGTGGGTGGCGTCGCCGGCGAAGCGCGCCGACAGTCGCTTGACGCCGGCGCCGAAGGCCTGGGCCCGGGTGATGAGCTGCGGCGCGCCGGTGGTGAAGGCCAGCTCGCGCGGTGGGCGCGGGCTGTCGCTGGCCTGGAGCCGCACGGTGACCGGCAGCGCCAGGTGGGTCTGATCGACCACGGCCTCGACGTTGACCAGGGCGCCGGTGGCGGTCGCGGTGGCGGTGATCGCGAGCTCGACCGGGGCCTTGCTGGGATCGACGCCGCGCTCGTCGACCACCGCCGGATCGCGCCGGTCGCCGCCGTCGAAGCGGACGCCGACGTCGACCGGCGCGCCGGTGTCGGCATCGGGCACGACGATGTCGAACAGGCCGTCGCGCTCGGTGGTGCCCCGGCCTTGGTGGCCGGCGATGGTGACGGTGACCGGCTGGTCGGCGACCCCGACCGCGGTGGCGCGATCGGTGAGCACGCCGGTGACCCGCAGGCCGGCCAGGGTGCGGCGGACCGCGGTGATGTGGACGTCGGTGTGGGCCCGGACCGTGAGGGTCGGGGCGGCCGAGGCCGGCGGCCCGAGCGGGCCCGCGACCGCGCACGCCGCCAGCACGGCGACGACGCAGGCGCGACGGGACAACGAGCCCATGAACGTTGTTGATACCATTGCCGTTCGCTCCGCGCTGGCCCGGCTCGCCCATCACGCCCAAGGCCCCCCGAACTCGAATGTCAGGGGGGTGGGGCAAGGTGGCCCAGCCGATCCCGGGATCTCTCCGGGACCTGACGGAGTTGCATGCGCATCAAGCGGATCGAGATCATCGGGTTCAAGTCGTTCTGCGATCGCGCCGTGCTGTCGATCGACCAGCCGATCACGGGCGTGGTCGGACCCAACGGTTGCGGCAAGTCGAACATCGTCGACGCGATCCGCTGGTGCATGGGCGAGCAGTCGGCCAAGCACCTGCGCGGCAAGGCGATGGAGGACGTCATCTTCGCCGGCTCGGAGTCGCGCGGCGGGGCGCCGATGGCCGAGGTGTCGCTGACCTTCGACGACGTCGGGTTCTCGCACGAGAAGCTGGCGACCGCGATGGCGTCCGACGAGATGCAGGCCGAGGCCGCGATGGCCACGGTCGACGCCCTGGCCCCGCCCGAGGACGCCGACGTCGAGGTCATCGACGCCGCCACCGAGCCGTCGCTGGCCGAGGTGGTGGCCGAGGTCGCCGGCGAGCTGGCCGCGGCCCAGCCCGCGGACCTGGGCGTCGATGAGCTGGGCCTGCCGATCGTGTCGGTCGCCGACGAGGTCCGCGACCTCCTGGCCGATCAGGCCGCGGTCATCGACTTCACCCGCTACACCGAGGTGACCATCACCCGCCGGCTGTACCGCGATGGCACCTCGCAGTACTTCATCAACAAGGTGCCGTGCCGGCTGCGCGACGTCACCGACTTCTTCCTCGGCACCGGCGTCGGCACCAAGGCCTACTCGATCATCGAGCAGGGCCGCATCGGCCAGATCGTGTCGTCGCGGCCGGCCGACCGGCGGGCGATCATCGAGGAGGCCGCCGGCATCACCAAGTTCAAGAGCAAGAAGAAGGCGGCCGAGAAGAAGCTCGAGCAGACCAAGCAGAACCTGCTCCGCATCTCCGACATCGTCGACGAGCTCGAGAAGCGGATGGGCACCCTGCGCCGACAGGCGACCAAGGCCGAGCGCTACCGGACCTACAAGACCGAGCTGCGCGACCTCGAGCTGTGGAAGGCCTCGCACCGCTACCTCGAGCTGCACGCCGACGGCGCCCGGATCAAGAGCCGGCTCGACGAGGCCGGCGGCGAGCTCGAGGGCGTGCGCGGCGAATGGGCGACCCGGGACGCCCAGGTCGTGATCGAGCGGACCGAGCTGGCCATCGAGGAGCGCCGCCTGTCCGGCCTGCAGGAGGTGCTGTACGAGCTCGACAACCGGCTGCGGCTGACCGAGAGCAAGATCGGCTTCGAGACCCGCGAGGCCGAGGACCTCGAGTACCGCAGCGCGTCGGCCACCACCGAGATCGAGCGGCTGACCGGCGAGCGCGAGGCCGCGGCGATCCAGCTCGAGGATCAGGAGGCGGCGCTGGCCGCGCTTGCGGCCGAGGTCGGCGACGGCCAGGAGGAGGCCGGTCGGCGCGAGGCGGCGGCGGCCGAGGCCCGCACCGCGTTCACCCTGGCCCAGCGTCAGCTCGACCAGGCCCGCGGCGAGCTGGCCACGGCCCGGACCGAGGTGGCCAAGGCCGAGGCCCAGGCCGAGGCGCTGACCCGGCGCCAGGACGAGAGCCAGCGCCGGCTGACCCGGGTGTGCGACGAGCTGGCCCAGGCCGAGGCCCGGCTGGTCGAGGTCGAGCGCGACAGCAAGCGCGTGATCGAGGTGCTGGCCGCGGCCCGCCAGACCCGGCTCGATCTCGGCACCCAGCGCGAGGGCTTCGAGGCCCGGCGCGAGCTGCTCGCCGATCAGGTCGGCGGCGGCGAGGCCCAGGTCGAGACCCTGCGCACCGAGCTGCACCGGCGGCGGTCGCGTCTGCAGTCGCTGGTCGAGATCCAGGACCGCTACGAGGGCTTCGCGCGCGGCACCCGCGCGGTGATGCAGAAGGCCGGCGACGTCGCGCCCGGCGCCACCAACGCGATCCGCGGCGTGGTCGCCGACGTGGTCCGGGCGCCCGAGACCCTCGAGCTCGCGGTCGAGGCGGCGCTCGGCGATCGCCTGGGCGGCGTGCTGGTCGCCGATCACGCGGTCGGCGTGGCGGCGGTCGGTTACTTGAAGAGCCACGCCGCCGGCCGATCGACGTTCGTGCCGGTGGTGGCGGCGGCGCGGGCGGCGCGGGTCGTGACCGAGGCCGGCGAGGGCCGGCCCGAGGGCGAGGCCGAGGTCGCGGCCTGGCAGACCCCCGTCGAGGTTGCGGCAGCAGGCGAGGGCGGCATCATCGTCGAGGATCGGACCGCGCTGACCGCGGCGGCGATCGCGATCGGCGGCGAGGGCGTGCTCGGCCGGATGGTCGATCTGGTCGGGTTCGCCGACGGCTTCGAGCACGTCGGCCAGAGCCTGCTCGGCGACTACGTCGTGGTCGACAGCCTGCAGCGCGCGGTCGACCTCCACCGCGAGGGCGCCAGCACCACCCTGGTCACCCTCGACGGCGACCTGGTCGACGGCCGCGGCGTGGTGTCGGGCGGCTCGCGCGACGCCTCGGGCGCCGGCGTGCTGGCCCAGAAGCGCGAGATCCGCGAGCTCGAGGAGATCGTCGGGATCCTCGAGGTCGATCTGACCGAGGCCACCGCTCGCCTGGTCACCGCCAAGACCGAGCTCAAGCAGGTCCAGAAGGCGCTCGAGGGGCTGCGCAACGAGGCCCACCAGGGCGACCTCACCATCATGGGCCACGAGAAGGACGCGGCCCGGCTGCGGGCCGACCACGATCGGGCCCGCGAGCGGGCCGGCCAGCTCACCCACGAGCGGCGCGAGCTCGACGAGCGGGCGACATCCATGGCGGCCGAGCACACCGCGGTGGCCGACCGCCACGTCACCGCGCTGGGCCGGGTCGACCACTTCGAGAAGGCGCAGCTCGGGCTGATCGACGTGCTCAACGCCGGCCGCGAGCTGGCCGACGCCGCGGTGGCGGCGATGAGCGAGGCCCGGGTCCGGGCCGCCCAGATCAAGGAGAAGCGGGCGTCGCTCGAGGCCGCGACCCTGCGGCTGGCCGCGACCAACCGCGACCTCGGCGCGCGCATCGAGCGGCTGAGCGGCAACATCGCGACCGACGGCGCCCGGGCCGAGACCCTGCGGGCCGACGCCGCGGTCCTGTCCGACGAGCTGGTCGGGATCCGTCACCGCCGGGCCGAGCAGGGCACCGAGCTCGAGACCGGCCGGCGCGGTTACGAGGAGCGGTTCACCTCGCTGACCATCGGCGAGCTGGCGGTCCGCGACCTGCGCGGCCAGGCCGATCGCCTGGCGTCCGAGGTCGGCCAGCTCGAGGTCCGGGCGGCCAGCACCGCCCAGGCCCTGCAGATCGTCCTCGATGGCATCATGGAGCGCTACCAGCTCGAGCTGGCCGAGGTGGTGCCCGACTACCACCAGCACGCGCCGTCGGGGCCCAAGCAGGACGAGCGGGCCCAGGAGCTGCGCGAGCTGATCGAGCGGATGAGCGGCGACATTAACCTGACCGCGATCGACGAGTTCGGCGAGGTCCAGCGCCGGCACGAGTTCCTGACCGCCCAGCGCGCCGACCTCGACAGCGCGGTCGGGCAGCTCGAGCGGGCCATCGACAAGATCAACAAGACCTCGCGCCGGCTGTTCAAGGAGACGTTCACCGCGGTCAACGCCACCTTCAAGGAGGTGTTCCCGCGCCTGTTCCGCGGCGGCCACGCCCACCTGTCGCTGGCCACCGGCAAGGAGGGCGCGACCGGCGAGGTCGCCGAGGTCGACGTGCTCGAGGCCGGTGTCGAGATCTTCGCTCAGCCGCCCGGCAAGAAGAACACCACCGTCGACCAGCTGTCGGGCGGCGAGAAGGCGCTGACCGCGGTCGCGCTGGT
>JAYVSF010000462.1:0-4951 GCA_043775605.1 Myxococcales bacterium | reverse complement strand
GCAGTTGTCGTCAATGAAGTTGCAGGTCTCGGCCACCGGCGTCGGGCCCTGACAGACGAAGCCGGCCAGGCCGCCGCAGGTCCGCAGGCCGGGGCAGCTGCCGACCCCGGCCACGGTGTTGGTGCAGGGCTCGCCGCCGCCGACGCCGTCGTCGATGACGAAGTCGCAGTCCTGATCGTGGCCGTCGCAGGTCTCGGTGGTGGCCGCGGTCGCGGTGCACGCCGACCAGCCGGTGGCGGCGTCGCAGGTCTGGGTGCCGAAGCAGAGGCCGATCAGGTTCTGCACCGAGCAGGTCCGCTGGGCGCCGTTCATCGGCGGCGAGCAGCTGCAGCTGCCGGTGATCGGCTGGCAGAACAGCCCGCCGTGGCCGCTGCTGCCGTCGGCGGCGCAGACGTAGCCGGTCGGGCACTCGCCGGCGCCGGCGCAGTGGGCCGCGCACCGACCCTCGCCGTCGAGCGCGAGGCAGGCGCCGCCCGGGCACTGGGGATCGCCGGCGCAGCTCGCGCACTGGCTGGCCGCGGTCGGCACGCACAGCCGGAGCTGCTGCCCGGGCACGGTCACGGTCCGGCAGTCGAAGCCGGTCGGGCAGTCGTCGTTGCACGCGCGCGAGCACACGCCGGCGCCGCCGCCCGGGGCCTCGACGCACCAGCCACCGCTCCCGCAGTCGGCGTGGCGCGAGCACGGCTCGCCGAACACCGTAGTGCCGCCGTCGATGTCCTGGCCGTCGACCACGGCGGCGTCGACCACGGCGGCGTCGGCGGGCCTCTGATCGTCGGTCGACGCGCAGCCAGCCGCGGCGATCATCGCGATCGTCATCGCGAGCGCCAGCGTCAGCAGCCCGGCCCGCGCGAGGGTCCGCGTCCGGTCGCCTCGGCGCCGGCGCTGTCCCCCCACGGCGGTGTCGTCCGCGACCGCGAGCACGGCAGCCACCTCGTCCCCAGGATGCCCCGTTCCGGTCGCCGGGCGCGAGCGGAATCGCCGGGTTTGCGCGCGTGATCGTCACCCGCGTCGTCGACGAACGGCTCGACGCAGCGCCACGCGCGACACGGTCGCGCCGGGCGGGAGCCCGCCCGAAAGCGCAGGGGAGGCTCGTCGGGGCTTGCCCCCGGCGAGGGGAACGGCACGTTCCCTTGGATCGAGCGGAATCGCCGGGTTTGCGCGCGTCGACGATCGATCCGCGTCAGACCGCGCCGTCGATGACCACGGTCGCGCCGTTCATGTAGGAGGCGCGCGCCGACGCGAGGAAGGCGACCACCTCGGCCGCCTCTTCGAGGGTGCCGACCCGCCGCATCGCGCAGTGGCGCACGTACTCGTCCTTGCGCGCCTCAGGCAGGTTGTCCGACACGCCCTCGTCGAGGATGCCGGGCGCGACCGCGTTGACCGTGATGCCGTAGCGGCCGATTTCCTTGGCCAGCGACTCGGTGAAGCCCTTGAGCCCAGCCTTGGCGGTGGCGTAGTGGACCGGCGCCTCCATCATCTTGACGCCCGCCAGCGAACTCACGTTGATGATGCGGCCGGCCCGGCGCTTGACCATGCCGCGCAGCACCGCCTGCGTGCACAGGAACGCGCCCTTGAGGTGGGTCGCCATCATCGTGTCCCAGTCGACCTCCTCCATCAGCGCGAGCGGCACGACCTGGCATGGCCGGCGTTGTTGACCAGGATGTCGATCGCCCCGGCCTGCTCGACGATCGCCGCGACCATCGCCCGCACCGCCGGCTTGTCGCTCACCGACGCCTGGTGGGCCCAGGCCCGCCGGCCGAGCGCCTGCAGCTCCTGGACCGTGGCCGCTGCCGCCACGTGATCGCGGGCGTAGTTGATGGCGACGTCGGCGCCCTCGCGCGCCAGGACCCGGGCGATGGCGCGACCCAGCCCGCGCGACGAGCCGGTGACCAGCGCGACCTTGCCGTCGAGGAGTCCCATCAGGAACCTGTACCGCATTGCTCGGGTCGACGGAGGAAGGCAGACCCCAAACTTCCCTCGCGACCCCGAACACCCAGGGTCAACCAGGGTCATTGTAGATCAGGGAATGACCGGCAGCCGGATCAGGCTCGGGCCCTTGCCGAACGGCGCGCGCGGCGTGTGCGCGCCCTTGGCGGCGCCGCGGTGGAACATGTTGAAGCCGCAGGCCGGCATGATCCGGCCGTCGAGCTGCGGGTAGTGGTGGCAGCACTTGCGCAAGCGCTCGAGGTCGAAGTCGTGGCGGTCCATGTAGTGGTGGAGGAAGATCGACTTCGACTGCTGCTCCGACAGCTGCAGCGCCTCGCGCGCCGACACCGGCCGGCTGGGGAACATCTGGTCGACCGAGCGGCGCAGGGCCTTCAAGATCTCATCGCCGCGCGGCAGCTCGTCGGCGCTGGCGAAGACGTCGTGGATGACCTCGTGCAGCGCGTCCTCGACCTCGGGCGTCGCCGGCAAGGTCGCCGATGACCGCAAGAGCGTCGAGTACTTCTCGAAGTCGACGAAGCGGGCGAACGGCACCGCGTCGCCCGGGCCCAGCCGCAGCAGGTAGGTCAGCGACACGCACTGCGGGTGCGAGCAGGGCAGGGGGAAGAAGTCGCTGGCCCGGACCAGGCCGTCGGTCTGCTCGCCGATCCGATTGATCACGCCGGGGATCGTGAGCCGGTCCATCGGATCGTGGGCGAACGCGCCGCCGCCCTGGCCGGTGTAGGCCGCCGGCTGGAAGTTGAGCGACAGGATGTGGTCCTCGGCGATCAGCAGCTTCACCGCCTGGCCGATCTGGTGCTCGTTGACCCCGCGGGTGGCGACGAAGATGAGCTGCGTCGGGATCTGCAGGTCCTTGAGCGCGGCCAGCGCGGCGTCCTTCTCGGCCTGCAGATCGCGGCCGCGGATCGCCTTGTGGACCTCGTCGTCGAAGCCGTCGAGCTGGAGCGCGACGTAGGCGCCGCTGTCCTTGATCGCCTGGGCGAACTCGCGATCGCGGCCGAGGCGGATGCCGTTGGTGATCAGCACCACGCGGCCGATCTCGGGGCGGTTGGCGCGGCGCAGCAGCTCGAGGATCTGGGGGTGGCTGGTCGGCTCACCGCCGGAGATCGCGACCGACTCGCACTGGCCCTCGCTCTCGACCAGGACGTCGAGCAGGCGCGAGAAGTCGTCGGGCGCCATGTGGGTCGAGTACTGGTTGTCGACGATGCAGATCGGGCACTCGAGGTTGCAGTGGTCAGTGACCTCGACGATCGGCAGGCACGTGTGCTGCTCGTGATCGTCGCAGGTGCCGCAGTCGGTCGGGCAGCCGTGCTCGACCGGGCTGCGGGTCTTGAGCGGGTGGGTGCCGGCGCGGGCGAAGGCGTAGGCCCGGGCGTAGTAGGCGGCGTCCTCGGACACCAGCGCCTCCGACGGGCCGCAGCGGTCGCACTGCTTCTTGAAGAAGACCTTGCCGTCGCGGACGACGACGTCGGTCAGGATCAGGCTCAGGCAGCCGGGGCAGGTCGAAGTGGTCTGCTTGAACAGGTGCTCGCCGGGGGCCGGCATGCCGCGGGCCACGAACGCGGCGACGTAGGCGGTGGCGTCGTCGGACACCTGCCGCTCGCTCTGTCCGCAGGCCGGACAGAACAGCAGGTGGACGACCTTGCCGTCGCGCAGCACCACCCGGGCCTCGATCGCCGCGCCGCAGCCGCCGCAGGCATCGGGCTCGTGGGCGAAGAAGGTGTGGGGCCGGTCGGGGCGGATCGGCGGATCGCAGCTCGTGCATTCCATGGCGACGGTCGTGGTACCGCGGCCGTGCGGGCGCCGGCAAGCGCGAAGGTCGGGCCCGGCCGGTGGGGGTCGCGGACCGCGTGGTAGCTTCGCCGGGGCCGGCATGCGCTACGTCCTGCTCGATCGCATCACCCACCTCGCGCCGCCCGAGCTGGCCCGCGGGCTCAAGTGCGTGAGCCTGACCGACGATATCTTCGTCGATCACTTCCCCGGCCACCCGGTGATGCCGGGCGCCTTGATCATCGAGTCGATGGCCCAGCTCGCCGGGGTGCTGGTCGAGCAGACCATGCGCCTGCGCGGCCGCGCCGACCTGCACGCGATCCTGACCATGGTCGATCGCGCCCGGTTCCGGCAGGTGGTGCGGCCCGGCGACCGGCTCGAGCTCGAGGCCCGGACGGTGACGGTGACCGAGGACGGCGGTCGGGCCAAGGCGACCGCGCGCGGCGACGGCGGGCTGGCGGCCGAGGCCGAGCTGACCTTCGCGTTCACGATCATCACCAACCCCGCGGTGCTGGCCCGCCGGCGCGAGTACCTCGACATCTGGCTGACCGGGTCGGCCGGCGAGCTATGAGCATCGGCGCGACCGCGGGCCGCGCCCGCCGGCGGGTGCTGGTGCGAGGCGTCGGCGCGATCACGCCGCTCGGTGAGGACTGGCCGGCGTCGCGGGCCCGGCTGATGGCGGGCGAGACCGCGGTGGCGCCGGTCACGACCTTCGACGTCACCGGGTTTCCATCGACGGTGGCGGCGGCGATCGCGCGGGCGTGGCCCGACGAGGATCGCCGGCGGCCGCTGGCGCTGGCGGCGGCGCGCGAGGCGTGGGCTGCGGCCGGGTTGACGTGGGCGCCGGGGTCGGCCCCGGGCCGGCTCGGCGTCTTCCTGGGGGCGGAGTCGGGGCGGGCCAGCTTCGCGACGCTGCTGGGCCTGGCTCGGGCCGCGGGT
Organism: Myxococcales bacterium; assembly: GCA_043775605.1. Taxonomy (GTDB): domain Bacteria; phylum Myxococcota_A; class Polyangia; order Haliangiales; family Haliangiaceae; genus UBA2376. The sequence goes on along the minus strand of JAYVSF010000462.1, from coordinate 298 downwards.
GGCGGGACGAAGTTCGATCACGCGGCGTTCGGCGTGGGCGCGCCGGCGTTCTCGGCGGTGATGGACGCGGCGGTGCTGTCGCCGTCGGCGATCGCGGCGGCCCTGGCCGGCGAGCTGGGCGCGACCGGGCCGGTCGAGACCGTCTGCCTGGCCTGCGCGTCCGGCCTGGCCGCGGTGATCGAGGCGGTGCGGGCGCTGCGGGCCGGCGAGTGCGACGTCGCCCTGTGCGGCGGGGTCGGCGCCGACGTCGATCCGCTGATGCTGGCCGGCTTCGGCCTGCTCGGCGCGCTGTCGGCGC
>JAYVSF010000461.1:0-6499 GCA_043775605.1 Myxococcales bacterium | reverse complement strand
CCTCACGTTTCCGACAGGGCCGAGACCACCGCCGGGAATGCCCCCGAACTCGCGGCCGCCCCCGCGGGCGCCCAAACCGCGTTGATGCGCCTTATGCTCCGGACCTCGGGGAAGAGCTTCTGGACCACGTTCGACCCCCGGCGGCGCATCGCCTGGCACCTGGTCGAGCTCGCGGCCCGACTGGGCTGCGGCGTCGTCGATCACGGCGGGCTCTTGAACGGCTGCGACGGCTTGGCCGAGGCCGTGGAGCGGTACACGGCCGGCGGCTACGAGGTCGATCGCGCGCATCGCCTGCTCGAGCAGGCGCGCGAGGAGCTGCCGGCGCTCGACATCGCGGAGGCGAGCACGCTGCGGGCGCGGCTGGATCAGCTCCGTGGCGTGTATCGCGGCTGGGCCGACGAGGTCGCGCTGGTGTTCAACGGTCTGTGTCAGCGCGAGGGCTTCTTGCCGCCGGCCGCGCTGCAGCAGCGCACGCTGTTCGAGGACGTGGTCGTGCCGCGGGTCGACGAAGGGCTGACCGCGTACTTCATGGTCGACGCGATGCGCTTCGAGATGGGCCAGCAGCTCGCCGACAGCCTGCGCGAGACCAGGACCGCCGACGTCGAGCTGGCCGCGCGCCTGGCCGAGCTGCCGACCATCACCGAGGTCGGCATGAACGCGCTGGCGCCGGTGGCGCGGGCCGGCAAGCTGACGGTCGACTACAAGGACGGCAAGATCCTCGGGTTCCGAGCCGGCTCGTTGCGCGTCGATGGGCCCGAAGACCGCCGACGCGCGATCCATGAGCGCCTCGGTGGCGAGGCGTGCCCCAAGCTGTCGCTCGAGGAGGTCGGCGAGCGCGATGCCGCGAGCCTGCGGAAGTCGCTGGCGCGGGCCAAGGCGGTGGTCGTGCACTGCGAGGGCATCGACAAGGCCGGCGAGAAGGGCGTGGGGCTGGCGGTGTTCGAGCGCGAGCTCCAGAACCTGCGCGCGGCCTGGCGGGTGCTGTACGAGGCCGGGGTCAAGCGGTTCGTGTTCACCGCCGACCATGGCTTCCTCCTGCAGGACGGCGTCACCCGCCTCGCCCTGGCCCACGGCAAGCAGACCGACCCCCAGCGGCGCCACGTCCTGTCGAGCCATCGGCGCGAGCAGACCGGCGAGACGTGCGTCGCTGCGAGCGACCTCGGCTACGAGGGCGCCGAGTTCTACGTCGCGTTCCCCGCCGGCATTGACCCGTTCGATCGTGGCCTGCGGGCCAAGGACTTCGTCCACGGCGGCAACAGCCTGCAGGAGCGCGTGATCCCGGTGATCACGGTCCGCCATCGGTACGCGGCCGGCGGCGACAAGGCCACCTACGAGCTCGAGACCCGGGGCGGGCTGCCGGTCGCCGGGATGCACAGCCTGTACGCGACGATCCGCCCGACCAAGCAGGCCAACCTGGTCTACGGCAGCCGGGCCGAGGTCGAGCTGGCGCTCGAGGGCGCCGACGACACCGCGGTGCAGGTCGAGCTGTGCGACGTCCACCACGCGCGGCGCACCGGCGCCGGCGTCGTCGCCACCGTCGACCAGGAGTTCCAGGTGTTCTTCCGGCTCACCGGCGACGTCGAGACCCGGGCCGCGGTGCGGATCCGGCCGGCCACGAGGGCGCTCGACGTGACTGCCGTGGTGACGACCGAGCGCTTCCAGGTGGTGCTGCGGGCGCGAGCGCCGGTGGCGGCCCCCGAGGTCGCGACCGGCAGGCCCGGTGTAGCCGGCGCGCGACCGGCGCGGCCCGCGGCACAGGCAGACTGGCTGGCGGACTTCCCCGAGGGCGTCCGGGCTGTGTTTCGCCACCTGATCGACCACGGCTCGATCAACGAGGCCGAGGCGACCCGGCTGCTCGGCGGTCCGCGCCAGTTCCGGACCTTCAGCCGCGACCTCGACCAGTATCGCCTGCAGGCCCCGTTCACGATCCGCCTCGAGATGGCGAGCGGCACCAAGTGCTACGTGCGCGGAGACCCGGAGAGCCCGTGATGCTGACCCAGAACGACGCCAAGCACATCTTCAACCAGCTCCGCGCCGGGCTCGTGCCCGAGCGAGGGCTCGACGCGCTCGCGGTCGGCGTCGAGAAGCCGCGCGACGAGCTCGGCCGCCAGCTCGACCTGGTGAAGGACGGCAGCGGCAGCATCAAGTTCCTGCGCGGCGGCTACGGCTGCGGCAAGACCTTCATGGCGCGGCTCGCGATCGCCGACGCCCAGGCCCGCGGCTTCGTCACCGCCTTCGTGGTGGTGTCCGACAACGACCTTCGGTTTCACCGCTTCGACGAGGTCTACCGCAAGGTCGTCACCGAGCTGGCCACCGAGACCTGCCCACGCGGCGCGCTCGGCGACATCCTCGATCGCTGGATCGGCCGCATCGAGGACGGCCTGGTCGCGACCGGCGCCGATGATGGCGCCGCCGACTTCGACAGCCGGGTCCGGGCCAAGCTGCAGGAGGAGCTGGCCAACCTGACCGGTGGCAAGGCGCCGGCCGACTTCGTCCGGGTGATCCAGACCATCTTCGATCTCAAGCAGGCCGGCGAGCTGGCCGACGCGGCGACCTTGATCTCGTGGCTGTCGGGCAGCGGCAACATCGCGTCCGCGGTGAAGCGGCGGGCCGACATCAAGGGCGACATCGAGAGCAACGACGCGCTGGCCTACCTGCGCGGCATCCTCGAGATCGCCAAGTCGGCCGGCTACAAGGGGATGCTGATCGTCATCGACGAGGCCGAGACCATCCTGCGGATGCGGACCGACAGCCGGCACAAGTCGCTCAACGGCATCCGGCAGATCAGCGATGCGTCGGGCGAGTACCCGGGCTTGCTGTGGCTGTTCACCGGCACGCCGGAGTTCTTCGACACCCGCAAGGGCGTGGCCGGGCTGGCGCCGCTGCACGACCGGATCCGGTTCCTCACCCAGGGCGGGTTCACCAGCCTGCGGCAGCCGCAGGTCGAGCTCAAGCCGTTCGACGCCGCGCGCCTGCGCAACGTGGCCCGGCGGCTACGCGAGCTGTATCCGATGCCGAACCGCGAGCGGGTCATCGCGCGGGTGTCCGACGCCTTCATCGACCGCCTGGTCGCCAAGGTGACCGCGGGCTTCGGCGGCGATGTCGGGGTGGTGCCGCGGCAGTTCCTGCGCGAGTTGGTCAACGTCATGGACTTGGTCGACGTCGAGGACGAGTTCGATCCCGAGAAGGCCTACGGCTTCTCGACTGACAAGCTCGCCTCGCTGAGCCCGGAGGAGCAGGCGGCGCTCGCGGGGCAGCGGCCGGCGGTCGCGAGCGGGGCCAGCGGGGCAGGGGCGGCGAACGACGAGCCCGAGCCCGAGGACGATGACGGGCCGGTGCCGGAGGTCCAGGTCTGGTGAGTCGCTCGGTCTTCGGCCGGTTCGCGCCACGGTTGCAGGAGGCCATCGCCACCCGGCTCGGCTGGACGTCCCTGCGGCCGGTGCAAGAGCTGGCCGGCGAGGCGATCCTCGATGGCAAGAACGCCGTGGTGCTGGCGCCGACCGCGGGTGGCAAGACCGAGGCGTCGATGTTCCCGACGATCTCGATGCTGATCGAGCACCCGGCCGAGGGCGTCGGCGCGATCTACCTGGCGCCGATCAAGGCGCTCCTCAACAACCAGGCCGAGCGCCTCGGGCTCTACACCGAGATGGTCGGGCTCGACCGGTTCTTGTGGCACGGCGACGTCACCGCCCCGGCGCGCCGGGCATTCCTCGCCGAGCCCGCCGAGTTGCTGATGACCACGCCCGAGTCGCTGGAGGTCATGCTGGCGTCGGGCCGGGTGCCGACCGCCAAGCTGTTCGCCGACCTGCGCATCGTCGTGGTCGACGAGGTCCACGCCCTGGCCGGCACCGACCGCGGCGCCCACATGCTCAGCGTCATCGAGCGGATCGCCGAGCACAGCCGGCACGACGTCCAGCGGGTCGGGCTGTCGGCCACGGTCGGCAACCCGGCCGCGATCCTCGAATGGCTGCGCGGGACCTCGAAGCGCGACGGCGTGGTCGTCGATCCGCCCAAGGAGGCGAGGGCCCGCGCGATCTCGGTCGTGCTCGAGGCCGACCCGTTTCTGCTCGCGAGCCAGGCCGCGGGGCTGGCCGCCGGCAAGAAGAGCCTGTTCTTCTGCGAGAGCCGAGCCCTGACCGAGGCAATCGCCGAGCGCATGCGCGATCGCGGCACCGACGTCTTCGTGCATCACAGCTCGGTGTCCCTGTCCGAGCGCCGGCTGGCCGAGGACAAGTTCCACGCCGGCGGCAGCGCCGCCATCATGTGTACATCGACGCTCGAGCTGGGGATCGACGTCGGTGACCTCGATCTGGTGTTCCAGGCCAACGCACCCAAGTCCGTCTCGTCGTTCCTGCAGCGGATGGGCCGCACCGGCCGCCGCGACGGCGCGGTCGCCAACACGACGTTCTTCTGCGAGACCGTCGGTGACGTGGTGCAGGCGATGGCGCTGGTCGAGCTCGCGCGTGACGGTTGGGTCGAGTCCATCCCGCCGCAGACCCGGTGTTGGGCCGTGTTCGTCCACCAGCTCCTGGCCTTCACGCTCGAGGCCGGCGGCGTCACGCGCGGAGAAGCGTGGCGCAAGCTGTCCCGCCTGCCCGACCTCGCGGGGATTGGCCGGGCCGAGTTCGACGCGGTGATCGACCACATGGTCGCCACCGACTACCTGTTTGAGGCCAGCGGTCAGCTCTCGATGGGCGAGGCCGCCGAGCGCAGCTACGGCAAGAAGAACTTCCTCGAGCTGTACGCGGTGTTCTCGAGCCCGCAGTTCTACCGGGTGGTGACCGCCGGTGGTGCGGACATCGGCTCGCTCGATCAGGGCTTCGTCGACAGCCTGGTCGAGTCGATGACCTGCTTCCTGCTCGGCGGCCGGGCCTGGCTGGTCCAGGCCATCGACCACAAGCAGCGGGTCGTCACCGCGGTCAGCGCGCCCCGCGGCAAGAAGCCGATGTGGGGCGGGTTCGCGCCCAAGCTGCTCAGCTTCCCGCTCTGCCAGCGCATCAAGCGCATCCTGGTCGAGGATCGCACCTACGGCTACCTGTCCGAGCTTGCGGCGGTCGCCGTCGCCCAGTACCGCGACGACTTCGCCGGCCTGCTCGGCCCCGAGGGCGCGTCCCTGCAGGGTGACGCCAAGGGCTGGCGCTGGTGGACCTTCGCCGGCGGCGCCATCAACCAGACCCTCAAGCACGCCATCACCGTGCTCACCGGCTGGAAGGTTGTCGCCGACAGCTTCCGCCTTCGCTTCGAGGGCGAAGGCATCACCGAGGGCGCCGTGCGCGAGGCCGTCGCCAAGCTCGCCAGCCCCGCCATCTGGGACGACCTCCCGTTCTGGCTCAGCGTCGTCGCCCAGGTCCCGCCCTACCGCCTCAGCAAGTTCCAGCCCGCGCTGCCCGCCCGCTACCAGCTCGAGCTGGTCGGCGGCTCGCTCCTCGACCTCGCCGGCACCCGTGCCTACCTGGAGGCGTCGCGCCAGTGGCAGGACGCCGCCGCGAGGCTCGGCGCGGGGGCCGAGTCCCAGGGCCTCCTCCGCCGCGTCGTCGCCGAGTTGCCGGCGGGTGGGGCGGTCGCCGCCCCCCTCGCTCGCCCCGAGCGCGAGATCCGCACGGTCACCGATGCCGCCCAGCTCCGCGACCTCTGTTCCGACCTCTCCTCGCGCTCCCTCGTCGCCCTCGACGTCGAGACCACCCTCGGCGACCACGACCTCTGCTTGGTGCAGTTCGGCGTCCCCGAGTACAGCGCCATCATCGACGCTCGCGCCATCGATGACCTGTCACCCCTCGCCGCAATCCTCGAGTCCGAGTCGATCACCAAGGTCATCCACAACGCAGTCTTCGAGCTCGAGGTCTTTGGCCAGCTCAACCTCCCCATCCATAACATCGTCGACACCCTCGCCCTGTCCCGCCGCATCCGCGGCCGCCAGCCCGAGGGCCACACCCTCGCCGCCGTCTGCCGCCGCGAGCTCGGCCTCCGCCTCGACAAGACCCCGCAGAAGTCCGACTGGGCCATGCGTCCACTCACCGCAGCCCAGCTCGACTACGCCGCCCTCGACGTCGAGATCCTGCTCAATGTCCACGATGCGCTCGCCGCGGCGGCGCCGCCACGAGCGGATTGAGGTCGGCGATGATGGCTGACCCGGCTGACCCAGGACGTGGGTCATGTCGCGAACCAAGTCTAACCGATCGCGATCGGCCCGCAGACCAGCACCACCGCTGCGCTACCACCCGAGAACAGCCCTGAACCCTGGCCCAGCGCGCGATCAGTCCACGATTAGGGGCGGGGATCCGGAGGCCAACGCGGGCAATCGGCGCGCGATCTGGTTCCAGCGTCACGTCGAGCGAGGGCGTCGGCCGCCCGGTACTGCTAGTCGCGGCGCCGGCGACACCACCCCGGCACCGAGGGATAGTGGCTGGCGTCAACTACAAACTCCCATCAGCGACAACTACATCTCCCCATCCAAGTCGGGGTCGGGGGTTGAGTGATCACGCTTCCTGGATCTCGTAGT
>JAYVSF010000460.1:0-5532 GCA_043775605.1 Myxococcales bacterium | reverse complement strand
CAGGTTGTGGATGTGGGCCTGGCAGACCTTCGACGGGTAGCAGGGGTCGACCGAGCCGTACTTGCAGCCGGCCTCCCACAGCTCGGGGCTGGTCTCGTCGGAGAACACGATGTTGCGCGCGTCGATGCCGATCACCTCGAAGTACGTCCGCCAGAACGGCGCGGTCGACCACAGGTTGAGGACCCGGGGGATGCCGACGCGGACGTCGCGACGCTTGGCGGCGATCTCCTCGCTCGAGCGCTGGAACGGCCGCTCGATGTCCTTGCGGACCACCCGGCCGGTCAGAGTCTTCTTGACCGCGATGTCCTTCTTCGGCGAGCCGACCGCGGGCATCGGCGCCGCGGTGTAGAAGCTCTTGAACGCCAGCTTGGCCTCGTAGTCGACCAGGTTGGGGAACTTCTTCATCCGGCCCTGGCGGTCCTTGTTGAGCTTCTTGAGCGCGTCGAGGTTCTCGACCGTGCCCTTCTCGCACGAGAAGCCCGAGATGTAGCGGGCCTTGTTGCCGTCGAGGGTCGCGGTGTCGATGAACGTGCGCGAGCAGTTGTTCGGGCAGAAGTTGCAGCGGGTGGTCTCGTCGTTGGTCGACGTGAACGTGATGTCGATGGCCTGGTCGAGGCCGACGAACGTGGTCGTACCTCGACGCTTGGTGACCCGCAGGGCCTCGAACGCGGCGCCGATCGCGCCGGCCTCGCCGCAGTGGGGGTGGAGGAAGACCTCGCCGCCGGGGACCCGCTTCTCGATGTAGTCGACCTGGGCCTTGAGCGCGGCGATGTTCTTCTGGGTGCCGCCCTGGAGGACGAACACCTTGCCGAGCTCGGCCATGCGCGGGATCTGGACGACGTACTGCCAGATGTTCTTGGGCAGGACCAGCGCCAGACCGGCCAGCAGCTCCTCCTTGGCGTAGCCCTCCTTCTGGAAGTTGACCCGGTCGGAGTCGAGGAAGACCGCGCAGCCGTAGCTGAACTTGGGCGCCAGCCGGGCCTGGAACGCGACCTCGGCGTACTGCCGGACGGGCAGGCCGAACTGGTCGGCCATCGCCTGCAAGAGCATGCCGTTGCCGGCCGAGCAGCTGTTCGACAGGCGGAAGTTCTTGACGTCGCCGTTCTGCATGAACAGGACCTTGATGTCCTGGCCGCCGATGTCGCAGATGACATCGACGTTGGGGAACCAGCGCTTCGCGCTCATCATGTGGGCGACGGTCTCGACGATGTTGGCGTCGGCGCCCAGCGACTTCTCGAGGACATCGCCGGCGTAGCCGGTGACCCCGAAGCCGGTGATCTCGAGCTTGGCGCCCTGATCGGTCGCCCACTGCCGCATCTCGGCGAACATCTCGCGCATGTCGGCGATCGGGTTGCCCTTCGACAGGATGTAGACCTTCTTGAGGATGGTCTCGTGCTCGTCGATGAGGACGCACTTCGACGAGGTCGAGCCGCCGTCGAGGCCGATCACGCCGCGGTAGGTCTTACCGGCCTCGAGGAGGGTGTCCTCGTAGGGCGGGGTCTGGTACTTGTCGGCGAACGCGACCCGCTGCTCGTCCCTCTCGACCAGGCCGGGCCCGGCCGACTCGCCGAGCTTGGACTTGCGGCCGAAGCTGATGAACTCCTGCAGCGGCGCCAGGCCGCGGAACACGCCGATGTTGGCCGGCTCGTGGATGCCGAACAGCACCGCGCCGTACGCGGCGTAGAGGTCGGCGTTCTTGGGCACGAAGATCAGCTCTTCGATCGGCACGGTCTTGTCGTACTCGTAGCCGCGCTCGGCCCACGCCTCGGGGATGCGCAGGCGCCAGCACTGCTGCAGGAACGGCAGGTAGGTGTTGGGGCCGCCGAGCAGCAGGACCTTGGCCTTGAGGGTGTTGCCGCGGGTCAGGACCGCGAGGTTCTGGCTGACGATGGCGTCGCCGAGCGAGTTCATGATCTCGCTGCGCGGGATGCCGCTCTTGACCAGGTTGACGATGTCGGTCTCGGCGAACACGCCGCACTTGGCGGCGACGTGGTGGAGCTTGGTCGGATCGAACTGGAGGAACGGGACCTCCTCGCGCGGCATGCCGACCTTGAGCACGCACTTGTCGATCGTCGCGCCGGTGCCGGACGCGCACTTGTCGTTCATCGAGGTCTGGGCGGTCTGATCGCCGGTCTCCTCGTTCTTCTTGAACATGATGATCTTGGCGTCCTGGCCGCCGAGCTCGATCACGCTACCGACGTCGGGGTGGAGCTTCTCCACCGCCATGGTCACCGCGTTGACCTCCTGCACGAACTTGGCGCCGAGCTGGGGCGCGATCGGGCCGCCACCCGAGCCGGTGATGAACAGCCGGAAGTCCTTGTCCTTGACGTCAGGAAAGGCCTCCTTGATCAAGACCAGCATCTCCATGGTCTTCTCGGGCTGCCGGGTCTCGTGCCGCTCGTACTTGCTCCACAAGATCTCGAGCGTCTCGGGGTGGACCACGCACAGCTTCACGGTGGTGGAGCCGACGTCGACGCCGATGAGCAGCTTCTGGGGGTGGGTCATCCGGTTCCTCTAGGTCGGCGGCCGGCAGCGGCCGTCGCGGGAGAGCAGGTGCAGCGCAAGACTGAACTGACACGTCAGTCTAGCCGTGGACTGACACGTCAGTCTAGTAAGAATGTCGTGCGAGATCGCCGGCTTGTCGGTCCGACCAGTTCTGCGTGAACCCAGCGGTGGTGCCACCGGATCTACGCGCCCCCGCTCCCGGAACGTTGCACCCCTGCTGTCCCGCCGCCCTCGCGCGGTTGGTTGGCGGGAGCCCCGCGCGCCGGCGGCGCGGGTCCTGGCCCGCGGGGTCCCCTCCCGGCCGTGCTCAAACAGTGCTCGCGCGGCGCGACCTCGGAGGTTGCGCTGTCAGCGGGCGCCCGCGTCGATCCGCGCCCAGTCGGGGGCGCTCCGCAACTGCGCGCGGCCGAGGAGGGGACCCCACGGGCCACCCCCGCCGCCTCCGAGGTGATGACGGGGCCGCGACGGCGGAGCCCCCATCCCGATCCCAGCACATGGCGTCGTGCGCCGACTACTTCTTGAAGTCGTCGAAGAAGCGGTGGTCGACCTCGAAGGTCTGCTTCGGCGTGAGGCCGAGGTTGACGCGTTCGAACATCGCGATCAACTTCTCGCCGTCAACCAGTTCGATCGGAGGCACGCCGTCTCGAGTCGCTTCCCTCCGACCGTCGGTCGTGAAAGTGCCTGTCGTGAGGATCAGCCCCTTGTCGGCGCGGCCCTGCATGGCGCCGCGGAAGTCGCGGATCTGGCTCGGCGTCACCGGCTTGTTGTCGCCGTAACGCTTGCACTGGAACAGCACGCGGAACGTCACAAGGGGGTTGATCTCGAGGACACCGTGCCCGTCGATACCACCGTCGCCCGACTTGCCCGTTACCTCGACCCGCTGGAACCCGCTCTCGCGTAGCAGCCGCTGGCAGATCCGTTCGAACCCGGCCGGCGGCAGCGTACGCAGGATCACGAGCAACTGACCGCGATAACCCCCGTCATCCTCGTCGGGCGCCTCCACCTGCCCATCACCGGCCTCGACCTCCGTCATCGGCCCGGGGTCGGTGGACCTCCGCGGGAACTGGGCCTGGACGGACTTGAACATCGCGAGCACGGCCTCCCTGTCGTCGAGTTCCGCGTTGCGGCCTGCATCCGTGAGCCCCCAGACACCGCGCCGTGACGCGTCGACATAGCCGGCCTTCACCAGATAGAAGCGCGCCCAGGCGATCTGGTTTCTTACTCGCAGCTGCCCGTTCGACGTCGTCTGCTCCTGTTCATGCTCGGACACGCGCAGCCGCTCGATCACCCGGTCGGTCACCTCACTCGGTGTGCCAGAATTGCCGAGTTCACGCAGCGTGTCGACAATCGGCGGCACGTAGCGCAGGAACACGGGACCAGTCGCCTTCTTCGCCGCCATCGCAAGTCGCTTGTACCACCGCGGCCTACGGTGGGGCGAGCGGCGCAGCGGGGACGCCGAGTGTGGACGCCGGGCCTCTCGATCCGCCGCGTCCGGCGATCGCGGGCGTAATTGGATCGGGCCACCCGGAGCTCGGCGGTGGAGTCAGCGCCGATCAGGTAGCGCGGCGCGGACGGCGGCGTGGGCGAGGATGATGGCGGGGTGGAGCTGGAGGAGGTCGGCGTACCGGCGCTGGAAGGCGGCGCCGTCGGCGGCGGGGACCAGGAGCCGGCGGAGCTCGGCGGCGAGCGCGGTGGCATCGGCGGGCTCGGGGTCGTCGAGCCACTCGTCCATCGCGACGATCACCGCGCTCAGCGGCTTGAGCCAGGCGAACTGCGGATCGTGCAGCAGGCGGTCGAGGAACTGGTGGCCGGTGAGGCGCCCCTCGAGGCGCTCGACGTCGGCGCGCTCGGCGTCGACGATGGCCTTGTGCAGATGCAGCAGCTTGTGCCGGAGGGTCTCGAGCTCGGCGCGCTGCATGGCGACCACGATAGCGCCCGTCCGGCGGGCCGCGCTGTGTGGGCCACCCTGAAGATCGGGCTCGGATTCGGATTCGGGCTCGGATTCGGGCTCGGGCTCGGATTCGGGCTCGGATTCGGATTCGGGCTCGCGTTCGGGCTCGGATTCGGGCTCGGATTCGGGTCCCGGTACGCCGAATCGCGCAAGCCCGGGACACCTGCGTTGTCGTCGAATCGGCGTGAAGGTTCGGTGTGAGCGCGGCAACCTACTCGTGAACCCATGATCTCGACCGCCCACCTCGCCGCCCGTGTCTGGTTCGCGCTCGCCGCGTCGATGGGCCTCGTGGCTGCGGGCTCGGGCTGCAGCCATGTGCGCGCGACCCAGCGCGAGCGGCTCGCCAGCCCGGCGATGCAGTTCGAGATGGACCCGGTGGCCGAGGGCCAGACCGGCTCGATCCTCGAGATCACCGAGGGCCAGAACTTCCCGAGCGCGGGCCCGGGGACGGCAGGCGCCGGGTGCGGTTGCAACTGACGCCCCACCTCGCGCGCCGCGTGCTCGTCGTCGCGAGCGTGCTCGGGCTCGGGCTGGCCGGCCCGCGTGCCAGCGCCCAGCCTTCGTCCACGCCCGCGCCGCCGACGGACCCGCACATCGCCCCCGAGCCCGACCCGCCGCCCGACCCGATCAGCGACGCCGACGCCGACTACAACGCCCACGCGCTCGACGGCGAGGACGCGAACTCCGAGGGCGACACCACCGCGGGCGAGCCGGTCACCGGGACCGTGCGGGCCGGCATCTACGGCGACAGCGATCACACCCGGGTCGAGCGCTTCCTCGCCATCCTCGGCCGCACCGCGGGCTCGTGGGTGCTCGGTGGCACGGTCGGCATCGACGCCGTGACCAGCGCGTCGCTCGACGTCCGGTCGTCGCCGGAGCTCAGCCACATCGACGTCATCACCAGCGCCTCGGGCCGTAGCTCGACCTCCGGCGGCGAGATGACCGATCGTCGCTACCAGGTCACCGGCACCGGCGGCTGGACCGACGGCGGCGGGGGCGCGGCCTCGGTCAACGTCGCGCTCGCCAAGGAGACCGACTACACCAGCGTCAGCGCCGGCCTCAACGGCTCGTACGAC
>JAYVSF010000459.1:0-5960 GCA_043775605.1 Myxococcales bacterium | reverse complement strand
GTCGGGATCCTTGCGCTGCTGGTAGGCGACCGCCATCGGCAGCACGACGTCGGCCGGCGGCTCGTCGACCCGGATCACGACGAAGCCGTCGAGCAGCGCCGGGTGCTTGCGGCGGGCGCGGGTCAGCTCGGCCTCCGAGCACTCGGCCACCAGCCGCAGCTCGCCGGCCGCGATCGCCGGCGCCCACAGGTCGCCGATGCACGAGCCGTCGGGCTCGGGGGTGAGCAGCTCGACCAGGCGATCGACGTACAGCCAGTCGTCGGTGCCGACCAGCTCGGCGGCGATGGCCAGGCAGCGCTCCTGCCACATGCCGAGGTAGATCATGCCGGCGGTCAGGGCCCCGGCCGAGGTCGCCCACAGCCGACGTCGGGCCCGGCCCCGGCCGCGGCTCGACTGCAGCAGGTGGCGCGCGGCCCGCCGGACCAGCGCGGTCTTGCCGACGCCGGACTCGCCGACCAGCAGGATCGAGCGCGCCGGCTCGGCGTCGAGCGCCGGCACCAGCGCCGCCAGCTCGGCCGGCTCGCCGACCGTCACCGGCAACAGCTTGCGGGCCAGCTTGGTGGTCCACTCCTCGGCCACCGCCGCCAGGCTCGGCGCCAGCGCGGCGCCATCGTCGTCGGTCGCCGCCGCCGGCTCGAGCAAGGCCGGCACCGCCCACGGTTCGATCCACTCGCGTACCGCCGGCCGAAAGTCGAAGATGCTGGCCGGGGTCTCGCCCATGGTCGCGGCGAACACCGCGTGGCCGAGGACGTCGCCGGCGTCGTCGAGGCTCTCGAGCACCAGCGCCCAGCCGAAGCGCGGGACCAGGACCCGGAACGCGGCGCCCTCGGCGAAGGCCGCGAACCCGAGCCGCAACGGGATGGTCCGGCTGCCGACCACCCACGCGGTGCCGGCGGCGGTGCGCGGGCGGACGTCGATCGCGACCCGGCGCAGCTCGAGCACCTCGGTGAACAGGTAGCGCTCGCGATCGTCGTCGTCGATCGCCGCGACCCGCTGCGCCAGCACGCCGAGCACGTCCTCGACCGAGCTGCCCCAGGCCGCCGGCGACTCCCGGTCGAACCGCCGCTCGCTGCGCCGCATCACCACGCCCGACACCTTGCCGTCGTCGTGCTCGGTGAAGAACACCCGGCAGGACGGACGGCTCACGGCGGGCCCTGCGAGCCTGTGAATCGTTGCAGCTTCGCAGCCTCTGATTGATCGGCTCGCCGACCAGGAACGTCGGCCGCGCCGGTACGGAAACGAGCTTGTGTCACAAACCCTCGGCCGGGCTCGGGCTCGGGTCGCGGCGGGTCCAGCGCACCTGCCAGGCCAGGCGGATCGCGTCGACCAGCTCCTTGGCCACGACCGTGTCGACCAGACCGGTGGTGAAGTCCTCGACGGTGATCGCCATCGACTCGCCGATCCGGGTCGGCCGGGCCCAGGTCAGGGTCCGGACCACCGGCAAGAGCGGCTCGGGGTTGACCGCCGCCCGTTCGCCGGCCGCGACCGCGGTCTCGAACCCGCGCCGGGTCGCCGCCACCGCGGCCACGTGCTCCTTCGCCGGCGCCACGCCGGGGCGGATCGCGACCCGGACGATCTCGGGCTCGTCGCTCTGCGACTGGAAGACGTGGCTGCCGTGATCGCCGCCCAGGGCGCGGGCCGCGAGCACGCCGTCGATCATGAACGTCACCTGGGCGACCGCGGACGTCTGGCCGTCGCCGGCCACCACCTTGCCGTCGACGGTGAGGTGGGCGACGTCGTCGGCCTGGTCACGCAAGGCGTCGCACAGCGCGGCCAGCCCCGGACCGCGCCGGGCCCGACCGGCGACGCCGCCGACCAGCGACAGCTCGACGGTGACGCCGTGGGCCGCGAGGTCGCCGACCTCGTCACCGTGGGCCAGGAGCAGGTGGGCGCGGGCCAGGGTCGCGATCAGGGCCGGCTGCGCCAGCGGCTGGTGGAAGCGCGGCGACGCCCGGCGATCGGCGCCTCGCATCGTGGCCGTCCGGTCCTCGCCCGGCCGGTGGCGCTCGGTGCGCCGGCCGAGGTCGTGGTCGTGCTCGGCGTCCTCGTGGGCGGCGCGATCATCGGCGCTCCCCGTGGCGTCGTCAGCGTCGGCGTCGACGTCGTCGGCCGGCACCACCCGCCGCGCCGGCCGATCGCCGACCAGCGCGACCCGGACCGCCAGCACCTGATCGCGGTACGCCTCGACGAAGTAGCGGACGTCGTCGGTCCCGGCGGCGGCCTCGGCCGAGGCCCGGGCCCGCAGCCCGCGGAGGGCGGCGCCGTCGAGCGCCCGATCGAGCGCGGCGGCGGTGACCGCGACCACCGGCGCCAGCGCCACCGCGCTCTGGGTCCGCCACTCGATCATCGGATAGTCGCCGCTGACCGGCACCGCCTCGGGCAGGGTCTCGAGGTCGACCGCGACCTGGCCGTCCTCGTCGCGCAGCCGGGCCACCATCAGCCGGGCCGGCGGTGCCACCGCCAGGGCCTCGGCCAGCGCGGTCGCGACCTGATCCTCGAGCCAGCGCTTGACGGTGCGCGCGCCGTAGCGCGGGTCGAAGGCCTGGGCCACCGCGCGCTCGCGCACCGCCCGGCCGGCGTAGACGTAGACGTTGCGCTCGCGCAGGCCGCGGCGACCGAGCAGCTTGGCCAGCTCCTTGTCGACGACCCGGGCCGCGACCTCCGGCGTCAGCGGCCGGAACCGCACCACCCGATCGATGCGGTTCCACAGCTCGGGCGGAAAGAACTCGCGGACCGCGCGCGCGATGTCGCCGAGGATGGTCGCGACCCCGTCGCCGAAGCCGATCGGGGTGGCGGCCTTGGCCCCGAGGTTGGACGTCATGACCACCACCGCCTGGCGGAAACTCGCGACCTCGCCGTTGGCATCGGTGAGCCGGCCCTCGTCGAACAGCTGCAGCAGCAGGCCGAGCACCGCCGGGCGGGCCTTCTCGATCTCGTCGAGCAGCACCAGCGAGAACGGCTGCTCGCGGATGCGCTCGGTCAACAGGCCCTCGGGGTGCCAGCGATCGCCGACCAGCCGGGCCACCGCGTCGGGGCCCGACAGCTCGCTCATGTCGAGGCGCAGGAGCCGGCGGGCGTCACCGTACAGGTACTCGGCGAGCGCGGTCGCCAGCTCGGTCTTGCCGGTGCCGGTCGGCCCGGTGAACAGGTAGACGCCGAGCGGGCGCGCCGGATCGGTGAGGCCGGCCCGGACCGCGAGCACGACGTCGGCGGCCACCGCCACCGCCTCGTCCTGGCCGATCACCCGGGCCGCGAAGTGGCTGGCGACCCGGGCTGGCTCGAGCGGCTCGTCGAGCGTGAGCAAGTGGACCGGCAGGCCGGTGGCCCGCGCGACCGCCGCGATCGCGTCCTTGGGCCCGACCTCGAGCCGGCGATCGAGCACCATGCGACCGAGGTCGGCCGGCAGCCGATCGCGCACCACCCGGCGCAGCAGCTCGATCGCCGCGCCCGGCGCTGCGGTCCACGGGAACAGGCCGGCAGCCAGCTCGATCACGGTGCGCGGCGTGAACGGGTGGACCTCGACCGGGTGCTCGCGCTCAAGCCGGCGGACCTCGGCCAGCAGCAGCGCGGCGGTCTCGTCGACGCTGGTCTCGGCCACCACCACCCGCGCGAACAGGTCGACGAACGCCGGCGCGTCGGCCTCGAGCCGGGCCAGCTGCTCGGGCGTGATCGTCGCGACGATCGTGACCTCGCCGCGCTGCACCGGCCCGCGGAAGAAGTCGGCGAACGACCGCTCCGACTGCCGGCTGACGCCGAGCCGGCCGAACAGGTGGAGATCGTCGAGCCACAGGATCGCGCGGGTCCGGGTCGCCTCGGTGGCGAGCTCGAGGCAGCGCTCCTCCCAGTCGCCGAAGTATTGCATGCCGGCGATCAGCCGCCGCCCGGACAGCCGCCACACCCGCCGGACCCGGTCGAGGCTACGGTGCAAGGACCAGCCGTCGGCCTCGAGCCGGTCGGCGACCCAGCGGGCCAGCACTGTCGAGCGTCCGGATCCCGGACGACCGACCAGGACCGTCGAGCGCGGCTCGGCGCCGCTCAGCAGCCGGTCGAGCTGGGCTCGCAGCGCCGCCCGGGCCACGCCGACCGGCAGGGTGCCATCGATCGCCCGCGCGGTCTGGTCGATGCCGAGCTGGGCCAGGCTGTGGCTCGGCCCGCGGGCGGCGCCGGCCTGCTGCCGGCCCTCACCTCGCTCGCGCACCTGATCGAGCAGGGTCCGGGGCTCGACCGCCAGCTCGAACACCACCACCCGGTCCTTGCCGGCCGCGCGCCAGGCCTCGACCTCGTCGTCGTCGAACCCGCGCCAGGCCTTGCGCACGAAGTGGGGCGCGAGGGTCTCGACCTCGGCCAGATCGGCGGCGTCGAACCAGTGACCCGGCGCGGCCGGGTGATAGACGCACAGCCGCTGGTGATCGTCGTCGAACCAGCGCGGCTCGACCACGAACGGGAACCGGCCGCTGACCCGGACCGGCCGCGGCCCGGGCAGGGTGACGTCGAGGCCGACGTGGTGGACCCGCATGCCGGGCACCGCCTCGAGCAGCTCTTGCTCGGCCGGCTCGAGCTTGCGCACCACCTGGCGCAGCCGGCGGGTCAGCTCCTCGCGCAGCCGCAGCTCGCTCTTGCCGCGCAGCGGGTCGTCGGCCAGCGCCCACGCCAGCGGCCACCAGGTCAGGCGACCCTCGAGCCGGCGCTCGTAGACCGCGATCGCGAACGTGTGCCTCACGGTTCGTCCTCGGCGGTCGGGCCGACGCCGGCCGCGACCGCGGTCGCAGCATCGGCGGCGGCCAGGGCATCGAGCTCGCTGCCGTACAGCTCGGCCACGCTGCGGTCCTGAGCCAGGGCCCGGCCGATCACGGCGAGCCCGATCTCGGGGTAGCGGTCGAAGTGCTCGGCGAACGGCACGTCGACCCGCTGGCCGCCGATGCGCAGGTGATCGTCGGCGGGGTAGACCCGCTCGACCTCGCCGCGCGGCGGCGCCGCCGGGGTCGAGATCGTGCTCAGCCGCGCCCACTCGGCGTCGTCGAGATCGGTGGCCAGGGCCAGCACCCGCACGATCAGGTGACAGGGATCGATCCGCGCGATGCCATGGAAGCGGTGGGCGCCGACCTCGAGCCCGAGGTGGAGCGCGGCCTCGGGACCGGTGACCTGGAGCAGGAGATTGCGGGGCCCGTCGCCCTGGAGCTGGTTGTCGAGCCAGGCCAGCCCGCGCGGCGGTCCCCAGGCCGGCGAGCGCGGCCAGGCGCCGGCGTGATCGCGCGCGGCCATGGCGTGGGCGGTCAGCGTCCACCGCCGGGCGTCGAGCACGCCCAGCAGGCCGCGCAGCCAGCGGGTCAGCGGCGTGCCCAGCTCCGGCGCCGACAGCATCAACGTGATCGCGTCGCGCCGCTCGAGCCGCGCGGTCGCGACCCGGAACATCGCGGCGTCGAACCGCCCGCCGAGTCCGCCGACCATCGTCGCCAGAAGGTCGGGATCCTGACCGGCCAGCGCGGCCTCGATCGCCAGCTCCTCGGCGGCGCCGATCTCGTCGGCGGCGGCCTCGGCCGCGGTCAACGCGCCGTCGAGGCGATGGAGTTCGGTCGCCATCTGCTGGCGCTGCTCGCTGGCCAGCGCGAGGCGGCGCGGCTTCTTCGCCCGGGTCCGGCTGCCCTGGTGCTCGCCGTGCGCGAGCTGCGACCGCAGCCAGGTCCGCTGCTCGCGCACCTCGCCGACCAGATCGCGGTGCATCCAGACGTCGGCGTCGCGCCGCAGCGCCGACAGCCGGGCCGGACCGTGACCGCGTCGCCGCACGCCGCTGCCGCCGCGCCGCCACAGCCCGACCGCGATCGCCGGCACCTCGGCGGCGGCCACGCCGGTGTGGGTCGCGAGGTGGGCGCCGGCCGGCAGCTCGAGCGCGAGCGGCTCACCGACGACCCGGACCGCGAGCAACCCGCCGTGACCGTCGGCTCCTGGCCCGGGCCGGCGCC
>JAYVSF010000458.1:0-14125 GCA_043775605.1 Myxococcales bacterium | reverse complement strand
CTCTTCAGGGCCTGGCTTGAGGGCGCCCTCGTGGCAATCGTCATTGGTCAGGGTTCGTCGTCGGGGGCGAGGGCGGCGGGCGCGTGGACCGGTGTGTCGGTGAGCAGCGCGATCGCGGTCGGCAGGTCGGCGACCTCGACCGAGGCGGGGGCGTTGCGGCGGAGCATGAAGGAGCAGGTGCCGCACGAGGTGACGACCAGGCCGCCGCCCTTGGTGGCGACCTCGGCCAGGCGACGACGGGCCATCGCGTCGGCGACGGCGGGCATGGTCTTGGGCAGCAGGCCGCCGCCGCCGCAGCACTCGGTGTCCTGGCCGTGCCAGCTGAACTCGTGGACCTCGGCGAGCGCGGCCAGCACCTTGCGCGGCTGCTCGATGACGTTGCTGTAGCGCGCGAGGTAGCAGGGGTCGTGGTAGTAGACCGACCGGCGGCCGCGCGCCGGCGGCAGTCGATCGACGTGGCGGGCGAGGTACTCGGACAGGGACAGCACCTCGGCGGTGACGGTCAGGCCCTCGCCCGGGTACTGGGCGTGCAGCGCGTAGCGACAGGCCGAGCAGTTGATGACCACGGTGCGGAACCGGCGCAGCGCGCTGGCGACCTTGCCAGCGTGCCAGCGGAAGCGCTCGATCATGCCGGCGGCGAGCAGCGGGTAGCCGGCGCACGACAGGCCGGCGTCGATCAGCGGCACCGGGTCACCGCCCATGCGCGCGAGCACGGCCAGGGTCGCGGCGATGTCGGCGCCGCCCTTGTCCATCATGTCGCAGCCCGGCCAGAACCCGACCGCGCCGCTCTCGGCCCGCTGGCTGTCGTCGAAGTGCTCGTGCAGCTTCTTCGCGAGCCGGGCCTCGCGGTTGGCGAAGCGCTCGGCGTAGTCGGCGAGCGCGGGGTGGCCGAGGCCCTGGCGCTGGGCGGCGGCGCGGCCGGCGAGCAGCACCAGGCCGGGCTCGTTGTGGTGATCGCAGTACATCGTGCAGTGGCGGCAGCCGGTGCACGCCCACAGCGGGTCGGTGGCCTCGGCCGGCCACGGGGCGCCGCCGCGCCGCAGCCGCCCGAGCAGCGCCATCTTGGCCTGCGGGATGTACGTCTCGCGCCCGGTCGTCGTCGACACCGGGCAGGCGTGCCGGCACATCTTCGGGCAGAAGGTGCAGTCGTCGAGCTGGCGGGCGACGTCGGCGGAGGTGAACGGCTCGGTCATGCGTTGGCCTTCGAAGCTTCAGGCGACCAGCGCGCCGGGGTTCATGATGCCGTGGGGATCGAGCTGCGCGCGCAGCGCGACCAGGTAGGGATCGAGCGTCGTCGCGCGCGCGCCGGGCAACCAGCCGCCGGCGGCGCGGGCGGCGGCGACCGCGGCGTCGCGGACCCGCTCGGCGGTGGCGCCGGTCAGCGCCTCGCCGTCCTCGTCGACGAACGCCGCGAACACTACGGCGCCGTCGGCGTCGAAGCGCGAGATGTGGCCGCGCGGGATGGCGCCGGCCGCGCGGACGGCGCCGCACACCGCGTGGTACGCGCCGCGCAGCTTGGCCGGGGTCGCGGTGACCTGGAACGTCGGCGGCGGGCCGGGCCACGACTCCGACGAGTGGCGCCGCTTCCACCACTGCTCGGCGTAGGCGACGTCGCTCGCGCGCCCGCCCTCGGCCGCGACCGCGCTGGCGATCAGATCGCGATCGCAGGCCGCGAGATCGGTCGGCCCGGCGGTGGCCGCGACCATCAGCACCTCACCGGGCGCGAGCACGCCGTCGCCGTACCAGCCGCGGGCGTCCTCGGCGTCGAGCAGCCGCAGTCCGGCCGGGGTCGCCTCCTCGCGCAGCGCCAGGTAGGTCGCGGCCAGCGCGGCGTCCATCGACGGCAGCACGAACGCCGCGACCAGCCGGCTGTCGGGCCGGTGATGGACCCGCAGCACCGCGCCGGTGATCACGCCGAGCGTGCCCTCGCTGCCGCACAGCGCGCGGGCGAGATCGGGCCCGGTCGAGCGGCGCGGGGCGATGCGGGTGTGGATCGTCCGGCCGTCGGCCAGCACCGCCGAGACGCCGACCACCGCGTCCTCGAAGAAGCCGTGGCGCGCCGACGACTTGCCGGGGGTCCGCACCGCGATCAGCCCGCCGATGGTCGAGGCCAGGATGCTGGGCGGATAGTCGCCGAGCGACAGGCCGCGCGGGCTCAGCACCCGCTCGAGCCCGCTGCCGGTCAGCCCGGCCTGGACGTGGCACAGCAGCGAGGTCTCATCGAGGTGCACGACCTGATCGAGGCGGGTGAGCGCGAGGTGGAGGCGGACCCGCGCCCCGGTGCCCTTGAGCCGCGGCGGGCGCGAGCCGGCGCCGACCGGCACGATCGCCGCCCGGTACTCGCTGGCCAGCCGCACCACCTCGGCGACCTCGCCGGCCGCGCCCGGCTCGATCCGCCAGGCCCGCGGTCCGAGCCCGTGGACGTGCTCGCCGCCGACCGCGGTGGTCAAGGCCGCGATCAGCGCGCCGTCGTGGGTCGCGTCCTCGGCGGCGTCGGCGGTGGCGCCCTGCGGGTCGTCGTTGCCGTGGCCGGCGGTCACGATCGCCCTCCGGTCCAGCGCGGCGCCGCGAGCCCGAGCTTGCCCGGGTTCATCAGGTCGTCGGGATCGAGCGAGCGCTTGAGCGCGGCCAGGATCGCGAACGCCTCGCGGTGCTCGCTCCGCATCTGCGGGCCCTTGAGGATGCCGACGCCGTGGTGGTGGCTGATGGTGCCCCCGACCCGGCTCGCGGCCTCGAGGCCGTCGCGCCAGATCGCGTCGTACAGCCGCTCGCTGCCCGCGCGATCGTCGGCCTGGCCGATGAACGTGAAGTAGATCGAGCAGCCGTCGGGGTAGGCGTGGGAGAAGTGGGCCATCACCACCGCGTGGCGGCCGATGGCCTCGCGCACCGAGTGGTAGAGGTCGAGCAGCTGGGCCCAGCTCGACGCGACCTCCATGGTGTCGACGAACGCGCCTGAGCGGAACACCGGCGACATACGGTAGCTGACCGCGTAGCGATGGGCCAGCCAGGCCCGGCCCGGCTCCTCGCCGACGTCGCGGGCGCCAGCTCGCTCGAGCTCGGCGTAGACCAGCGCGGCCTCGATCTCGGTGCGGATGCGCGAACCCTCGAGGCCGATCACCATCCGGCAGCCCTTGCGGGCGACCTTCTCGGCGATCGCGCCGACCACGCCGTTGATCAGCCACGGTCGGGCCAGCGCCGCCGAGGTCAGGTCCTTGCGGAGGCCCGACACCTTGCGCTTGCCGAGCGCGACGAAGCGCGCGATCGCGCCGTCAGCGGTCTCGGGCCGCGGCGCCGACGGCAGGTGGGGCAGGGCGCCGCTGCCGGGCGCGGGCACCGGGGCCTGGCCGGGGTCGTCGATCTCGGCGGCCTCGACGTGCTTGTGGCCGAGGCTGTTCACGAAGGTGTCGAGCTCGTCGTACAGCCGGACCACCGCCGGCCGCAGCCCGCGTTGGAGGATGCGGCGGATGGCCTCCACCCCGGCCGCCACAGAGTCGACCTCGAAGCCGCGGTAGAGTTTGAGCTGCGGTGACGGCGACAGCCGCAGCCGGGCCGAGGTGATCACGCCGAGCGTGCCCTCGCTGCCGAGCAGGAGCTGGGTCCAGTTGGGGCCGCCGAGCGCGCGGGCCGGGCCGTCGGTGTCGATGACGTCGCCGGTGCCGGTGACCACGGTCAGGCCGGCGACGCGATCCTCGACCTTGCCGTACTTGGTCGAGAGCTGACCGGCGGCCCGGGTCGCGAGCCAGCCGCCGACCGTCGAGCAGTAGATCGACGACGGGAAGTTGCCGAAGGTGAAGCCGCGCCGGGCCAGCTCGCGCTCGAACCGCTCGCCCGACAGCCCGCCCTCGACGTCGCAGATCAGCTCGTCGGCGCGGACCGCGCGCACCGCCGCCATCCGCTTGAGATCGATCGTGATGCCGCCATGGATCGGCACCACGCCGCCACACACGCCCGAGCCGCCGCCGTACGGGATGATCGGCACGCCGAGCGTCCGCGCGGCCTTCACCACCGCCGCGACCTCGCGCACGTTCTCCGGCCAGACCACGGCGTGACCGCGATTCGCCACCGGCGCGCCCTCGCGGCGCGCGAACAGCAGGCGCGGCCACATGTCCTGGGCGTAGGTGTCGAGGTCGGCGGGCCGGACCGACACCCGGCGCGGCCCGAGGATGGCCTCGAGCTCGCGGCGGACGCGGTCGGGATCGATCGCCATGGCCCCGACGGTACCGAGGCAGGTGGCACGGGCGCAAGCCGACCCGCCCGCGCTTGCGCCCGGGGGCCGGGCGATCGAAGGTCGGGCATGTCCGCTCGCTTCGCCGTCGATCGCATCCGCCGTGTCGCCGTGCTCGGCGCCGGCACCATGGGCCACGGCATCGCCCACGTCGCCGCGCAGAGCGGGCTCGAGGTCCGGCTGTACGACGTCACCCTTGCCGCGGCGGCCGCCGGTCGGGCCAAGGTGATCGCCAACCTCGACAAGGGCGTGGCCCTCGGCAAGGTCGATCCGTCCACCCGCGACGCCGCGGTGGCGCGGATCGAGGTCACCGGCGACCTCGCCCTTGCCTGCGCCGGCGCCGATCTGGTGATCGAGGCGGTGCCCGAGCAACTCGAGCTCAAGCGCACGCTGTTCGCCGAGGTCGATCGCGCGGCGCCGGCCCACGCGCTGCTGGCGACCAACACCTCGTCGCTACCGGTGGCCGAGATCGCCGACGGCCTGGCCGACCCCGGCCGTCTGGTCGGCATGCACTTCTTCAACCCGGTCCACCTGATGAAGCTGGTCGAGGTCGTCCACCACCCCGGCAGCTCGCTGGCGGCGATCGAGACCGCGGCCGCGCTCGGCCGGTCGTGGGGCAAGACCGCGATCGTGGTCAAGGACAGCCCCGGGTTCGCGTCGTCGCGGCTCGGGCTCGCGCTCGGCCTCGAGGCCATCCGCATGGTCGAGGAGGGCGTGGCCAGCCCCGACGATATCGACACCGCGATGAAGCTCGGCTACGGCCACCCGATGGGGCCGCTCGAGCTCACCGATCTGGTTGGCCTCGACGTCCGCCTCGGCATCGCCGACTACCTGTCCGACGCGATCGGCCCGGCGTTCGAGCCGCCCGCGCTGCTGCGCAGCCTGGTCGCCGAGGGCAAGCTCGGCAAGAAGACCGGCGAGGGCTTCTATCGCTGGGTCGACGGCAAGCGGCAGTAGGGCGACGATCGGCGGCGGGTCAGAGCAGCCCGCGATAGGCGCGGTGGCCATCGACCACGCGGTAGACCCGGACCTGTTGGCGGAGGACCTTGTAGAGGACCAGGTAGCGGCCGTGGGCGAGGAACCGGAAGCCTCGCTGACGGAGGGCCGGATCTCGTGGGATGGCGCCGCGGTCGGCCAGCTCGTCGAGCGAGTCGAGGGCCGCGAGCAGCTTGTCGATGAACGGGTCGGCGCGGCGGGGCGCCTCGCGGACCACGAGATCGTAGACTTCCTGCAGGTCGCGCTCGGCGCGGCGCAGGATCCGGACCGCCCGCTTCACCGGCGCAGCCGACGGCGGACGGTGGCCACGCTCGCACCCCGGTCACCGGCCCGGACGTCGGCCTCGGCCTCGTCGAGCATGCGGTACAGCTCGAGTCGGCCCTGGAGCCGCTCGTAGGCGGCCACGCTCATCAACACCAGGTCGCCCTCGCCGTTCTTGGTGATGTAGATGGGCTGGCCCGAGTCGTGGCAGATCCGCGCCAGCTCGCGCGAACGGTTGCGCAGGTCGGAAATCGGCTTGATGACGGCCATGGCTCATCGTATCAGAATCATGATACGTGGCAATCGGCGAGATCGGCGACGGCGAGGCGGTAGCGGGCCATGACGTCGGGGAGGGCGACGGCGAGCGGGCGCATGGCGAGGCCGAGGTCCGCGAGCCGCGACGACGCCAGGATGCAGTTGGAGCGCGCCGTGGTCGCGAGGCCGCGGGCGACGAGCTGATCGGCGGCGATGAGCTCGAACGTGTGCGCGGGATCGACGACCGCGCGGTACAGGGCGAGCAGCGCCGCGTGGCGCACGGTGCCGGGGTTGGTGGCGTGGAAGATGCCGGGCGCGCGGCGGGCGGCGAGGCCGGCGATGACCGCGACCAGATCGTCGACGACGGTGACCGAGTTCTCGACGTCGATGACCTGGGGGTAGCCGGCCAGCTTGGTGATCAGGTTGCGCGGGTGGGGGGTGGCGTCGAGCGGCATGCGGACCCGGACGATCGTCACGTGGTCGCGCGGCGCCAGCAGCCGCTCGGCGGCGTGCTTGCTGCAGGCGTAGGACGAGGTCGGTGTCGCCCGATCGTCCTCGCGCCAGCCGCCCGGCGATGGCGACGGCCCGGCGAAGATGCAGCCCGAGCTGAGGTGGATGAGGTGGACGCCGGCGGCCGCGCAGCCGTCGGCCAGCACCTCCACGCCGACCACGTTGCTGCGCCAGGTGGCGGCCTGGTTCGCCTCGCACCAGTCGACGTTGGGTCGCCCGGTCTTGCCGGCCGCGTTGATCACGACGTCGGGGCGCGCCTGCTCGAGCGCCGCGGTAACCGCCGCGCGATCGGTGATGTCGACCGTCGACAGCGTCGCTTCCGGCAGGTCGCGCGCGAGTCGCCGCCCGAGGAAGCCGGCGCCGAACACGACGATCGTCATGGCCGACATGTACCGCAGGCCGCGAGGCGCGTATCAGCTGGTCGCCGCCATATCAGGACGTCTGGGCAGCCGGTGACGCGGTGATCCTCTACAGCGTTGTCAGCTCGATCTATCCGATGGCAGCGGTCGTCGCAACGCTCGCGGCGTGTGGTGGCAAGGAGGCGCGCACCTGCGAGCCCGGGCGCCAGGTGCAGTGTGCGTGCCCCGGCGGGAGCAGGGGCGCGCAGGCCTGCCTGGCAAACGGCCGCGGGTACGCTTCGTGTCAGTGCGGCGCCGGCGAGCCCGCGTCGTCGACGACGAAGGCGCCGCCGGCGACCACACCGCCGAGCGCGGCGCCGAGCGTGGACGCGGGCACGACAGCCGCCGACGGGCCGCAGCGCTGGACGGCGAGCGATCTCGTGCCGTGTCCGGCGGATGCGATCGCGCTGGCGTCGCGCCTCGCGCGTTGGAGCGCCGAGGACGCGCGTGAAGAGATCGAGAGCACCTCGGCGAAGTGTACGGCCGGCTTCTTCCCCGATCCCGGCTGGGTCGTCACCATGCGTCGTGGATTCTCGTATGTGCGCTTGGTTATCGACGCAGCCTCCCGCACCGTCATCGCCCGAGCCGAGCCAGAAGGCGTGTCGGGTGGCGGCGGCGTCGAGGTCAAGCGGCTCGCTACCATCGACTTCGAGGGCGATGGAGTTAGCGAGGTTCTCCAGGACGCCGTGTTCGACGTCCACGGGTACGTGCAGGAGGACTTGATCGTCCTCCAAATGCGATCGCACAAGGGCCAACTCTTGCGACAGTGACGGAGCACGCGCGAGTCGCGGCCGCGCGATCAGGCGCGGCGGTGGCGGAGCTGGCGGAGGCGGGTGTGCTCCTCGCGCTCGTCGAGGGCGCCGGTGATTCGCTCGATGCGGGCGCGGAGGTCGGGGGCGATGCGGTACTCGAGGGTGTGGAGCTGGCGCGAGGTGCGGGCGAGGGCGGCGCCGAGAGAGCGGACGTGGAGCTCGCCGGTGGCGGCGTCGAGCAGCTCGAGGGCGAGGCGCTCGAAGCGGTTGGCGACCAGGCATCGCAGCGTTCGAACTCGCGGCGCGCCCGAGCGGAGACGCGGACGTTCACGAACGTGCACGGAGCTCGGCGGCCCACTCGTTCGCGTCGATCGTTCGGCCCGCTTTCGCGTCGTCCAGACCCTCTCGGATCGCCTCATGGAGCGCGTCGCGGTCCGCATCGTCGAGATCGTCGCCCTCGACGACCCACAGGCGCACCTCGGCGCCATCGGGCAACGACGTCGGTTCATCGAGGACCAAGCGACCGTTCTTGACGCGTGCGTTGATCGCGCTCACGACCTCAGTCTACCACGCCGGCACGCTGCGCCCGTCCAGCGATCTCCGTCGACGGCTAACCGCGGCCGTCGCGCACCGCCTCGATCCAGCCCAGGCCAAAGCGGGTGTCGGGCTCGAGGTAGTGGCCCTCGCTCCACTCGTTGAGCGACGAGACGAAGACCAGTCGCTGCGCGTCGGCCACGGCGGCGTTGCGCGCGTACCCGACCGCGCGCGCGACCGCGGCCCGGAACCTGTCGGGGTGCTCGCCGACCACGACCGGCGACCACGGGTACCGATCAGGGCGGGCCAGGCCGAAGTCGGCGCCGCGCGGCGAGGCGTCCCAGCCCGGCGACACCGCCGGGTGATAGGGCAGGCCCGCCCGGGCCGCGATGCCCGGCCACTCGGCGGCGCGGATCGCCACGCGCTCGTCGTAGTCCTGCAGGAACGGGCCCTTCCAGTCGGGCAGGAGCACGTAGTTGGTGACGCTGTCGAAGCCGAGGGCGGCGACGTGGCCGATCAGGTCGGCGTTGGGCTCGATCGCGGCCAGGTGCAGCGGCGGCAGCCCCGCGCTTGCCAGCATCGCCCGCGCCTGCGCGATCGCGGCCCGCGCGCCGTCGACGCCGAGTTCCTTCATGAAGAAGGTCGAGTCGAAGATCGAGAAGTAGGCGCGGCCGTCGACGCGCAGGTAGTGGTCGCGGACGAAGTAGCGCTCGGCGACGTGGCGGATCAGCAGGGCGAAGTCCTCGACGTCGGTCGGCACCAGCCGGTCGGTCTCGATCACCGGGACGTCCGCCCGCCGGACAGGCAGTACCCGGCGCGGCATCCGGTTGGCCCACATCAGCGCGAACGGGCACCGCCGCCCGGCGTCGCCGCCGAGGAAGCCGAGGTCGAGCGCGTCCTGGAACACCCGCTTGCCGCGGCACCAGAAGAAGCCATAGACCAGCCCGTCGACACCGTGATCGCGACACAGCTCGACCCGGCGGCCGACCGCGACCGGATCGCGATCGTCGTAGCGGCCCCACAGCGGCAACCGCGGCTGGACGTGGCCGTCGAACCGCGGCGGCGAGTCGTAGACCAGGTCCCACTCGGTGAACCCCGGGTAGAACGACGCGTCGCGCTCGGCGATCGGGTGCCACCCGGGATAGACGTAGGCGAGGACGCGCACCACCGGCCGATCCGCTCAGGCCGCGACGTCGAGGGCGGCGGTCGGTCGGTCGGTCGCCGACGGCCGGGCCCGCAGCCGCAGCGAGGCGACCGCGGGCACGACGATCAGCGCCGCGGCCAGGCAGGTGACCTCGCCGACCAGGGACGCGGTGCCGAAGCCGCGGATCGCCAGGTTCTCGGACACCAGCAGCGAGCCGTAGCCGATGATCGTGGTCAGCGAGCACACGAACACCGCGCTGCCCGACGTCCGCAGGGTGACCAGCGGATCGTGGCCGGCGCCGTCGTGGCGGTGGGCGATGTTGATCGCGTAGTCGATGCCGAGGCCGAGCGTGATCGGCAGCGCGATGAAGTCGAGAAAGTTGACCTTGAGGCCGAGCAGGGCGCAGGCCGCGGTCAGGCCGAGCGCGCCCATCGCGGTCGCGGCCAGCACGCTGGCGGCCCGGCGGTTGAAGCCGACCACCACCAGCACCATCACCAGCAGGCCGAGCGCCGCGACCACCGTGACCCGCAGGCCGTCGTGCTCGATCGCGTCGATGATGTCGGCGAAGATCACGCTCGAGCCCGAGGTAGTCACGGTGCGACCGTCGCCGAGGTCGAGCCGTCGGACCGAGTTGGCGAACCGGATGAGATCGCGGCCGTCCCACTCGTCGAGGGTCAACGACGGCCGGATCGCCAGCAGCAGCCCGACCCGGCCGTCGCGCTCGCGCAGCCGCTCGGTCAGCTCGGGCGGCAGGGAGTCGGCGGTGATCTCCTGCAGGTCGTCGGGCGGGCGCAGCGCCTGCAACTCGGCCCGGTCGTGATCGTCGAGCGACTCGAGCGCGTCATCGTCGACCAAGGTCCGGAGCTCGGCCAGGACCGCGAGCTTCTCGGGCTGGTGGGTCGGGACCACCTCGCGGATCGAGTGGATCGTGCCGATGGTCGGCGGCTCGCCCACTCGATCGGCCCGGCCGAGCGCGGCGATGACGAGGTCGACGTCGGCCAGCGCGTCGACCGCGATGTAGGTCTGGCCGGTGATGCCGCGACCGAACGCGTCGTCCGATGCTTTCATCCAGCGCCGGCCCTCGACCGCGTCGGCGCCGTTCGAGCGCAGGTTCTTGATGTCGTACTCGAACGGATCGGCGGCGACGTAGCGATACGTGACCCAGCCGGCGAGGCTGGCTACCGCCAGGGTCGTCGCCACCACCCGCCCCGGGTGGCGGAAGCCGAGCAGGCGGGCCAGGACGCGGCCGATCAAGGGCGGGCCCACCGGCAGGCGCGGCCGCGCGGCCAGCCGCAGCACCAGCGCCGGCAAGAGCGTGTACGACGCGATCCAGCACAGCAGCATACCGACCGCGCCGATCACCGCGAAGTCGGCGAACCCGCGGAAGCTGGTCGCGTGCAGCGAGCCGTACGCGATCGCCGCGCCCAGCGACGCCACCAGCGTCGGGCGCACGGTGCCGTGGATGGCGACCGCCAGCGCATCATCGGTGTCGCGCCGGCGCCGCTCCTCGAGGTAGCGGGCGATGAGCAGGATGCCGTAGTTGATCCCGTTGCCGGCGATGATCGCGCCGAGGAACGCGGTGGCGGCGTTGAGGTGCCCGACGGTGAACGCGGCCACGCCGAACGCGGCCAGGGTCGCCACGATCAGCGCCCCGGTCAGCACCGCCAGCAACACGCCCGAGCGGAAGTAGAGCGCGAGCACGAGGCCGACCAGCACCGCGGTGACGATCGAGGACAGGATGATGCCGTTGAACAGCGAGTTGTGCTCGGCCACCGTCGTCACCACGCCACCGGTCAGGCCGATGGTCACCGTCGGGTAAGCCCGCACCACCTCGGCCCGTGCCGCCCGCATCGCGGCCAGCAGCCGCTTGCCGCTGGCGACGTCGGTGTTCTCGAAGCCGGTGCGGATGACCAGCAGCTGGACGTGGCCGTCGGCCGACACGTTGCTCGACCGGTCGAGCCGGGAGGCGGCCTCGCGCCGGCGCTGGCGCAGCTCGTCGAGCTTGGCCTGACTCGCCGCGGCGTCGTCGTCGCTGTCGTCGTCGAGGTTCACGTACAGCGGGTTGGCGTCGCGCTTAGCGGCGGCGATGCGGGCGGCGAGCGCGTCCCGGGCGGCGATCAGGTCGGGCAGCGGCACGAATAGTTGCTGGTGATCGCGGATGAAGGCCCGGATCGCGGCGTCATCGTCGTCGATCCGGGTCACCAGCTCGGGTGGTAGCGCCCGCAGCTTGCCGGCGAGCAGCGTCGAGGCCGCGGCCCGGATCGCGGGATCGGGCGCCACGACCAGCACCAGCCCGCTGTCCTTGTCGTGGACCCGGGCCTGGAGCCGGTGGAGGTCGCGCACCGCCGGGGCGTCGGGCGGCAGGAGCGCCGCGAAGTCGGCGTACAGGGGCAGGTGGAACGCGATCAGGTAGACCGAGACCGCGAGCGCGGCGGCGGCGGCGGCGAAGACCGACGACGATCGACGGCGCAGCCAGGCGACGTAGCGGTGGGTGGCGTCGAGCGACGACCCGGCGGGCATGGCCGGTGTCTATTACAGACTCCCGCCGGTGTGGCAAGGAGCCGTGCGCGCCGGGCTCAGGACTGGTTGCGGTCGCGGTGGGGCGCGCCGGTTCGCTCGGGCCGACCACCGTGACCGTGGCCCCGGCCGCGACCATGACCGCCGCGATGACGGCCACCGGCGCGGTGCGAGCCGCCGGGCGGGTCGATGGTGTCGACCGTCTGATCCTGGATCGCCGCCGCCAGCCGGGGCGCCTCGGCGCGGGCGGCCTCGGGATCGGTGCGCTCGAGCGCCGCGATCGCCATCGCCATCGCCGGCTCGACCGCGCGGTCGCCGAGGCGGACTTCGAAGTGGAGGTGCGGCCCGGTGGCGCGACCGGTGGCGCCGACCCGACCGATCAGGCGGCCATCGGTGACCAGCTCGCCGCGCGCGATCTCGAACCGCGACAGGTGGGCGTAGCGCGTGACCACGCCGCCGCCGTGATCGACATAGATGATGTTGCCGTAGCCGTGCTGCTGGCCGGTGAACACCACGCGGCCGGCGCCGGCGGCATAGACCGGCGTGCCCTGGCGGGCGCGGAAGTCGGTGCCCTTGTGGAACTTGGCCCGGTGGAGGATGGGATCGCTGCGCCAGCCGAAGCCCGAGCTCTTCACGCCCGGCACTGGCGACGTGGTCAGCGCGCGGAGATCGGGCAGGAAGTCGGCGGCGGCGGGACCGTCGGGCAGGAGCCGGGCCAGGAAGCCGGCGGGCCCGGCCAGCATCTCGCGCAGCTCCACCTGGAGCAGCACCGCGGCGTCGTCGAGGTTGACCGGCCGCCAGGTCAGCATCGGCCACCGCGGCGCGTCGGTCAGGGCGCAGCGGGCGTCGCCGTCGACCATGGCCACTGACGACAGGCCGGTGACCGGCAGGCTCACGCCGAAGACGTGGGGGGCGCAGACGTCGGCCAGGTCCGGCAGCGCGACCGTGCCGCGGGTGAGCAACTCGGCCACCGCTGCGATGGATGTCCCCGGCGACCAAGCCGCGCCGGGCGGGCGCGACGGCCCGGACCCGTCGGACCCGTCGGTGCGCGCCGCCGCGAGCAGCGGGTGGGTCACGAGGACCGCTGCCGTGGCGAGGAGACAGGCATGGGCGCGCATGACTGTCGAGTTTTTGTCAGTCCGCGATCTCGATCAACCGCCGGGGGGCACAATCGTCTGGGCGATTTCGGGTTGCGTCTCGCGGAGATAGCGCAAAGCTTCGCGCGCATGTCGCCGTGGCGCCGCTGGCTCGCGATCCTCTGTGCGCTCGCCGGCGCCGCCGCGCTCGCGCTCGCGGTCCAGGGCTCGGACTGGTGGACCGTCCCCGGCCAGGTCGGCGTCGGCACTGTGTCGAGCAACCACTGCTACGGCGGCGAGTGTACCCACACCAGCCTGGGCTGGGCCGGCGGCAGCCAGACCTGGGTCCGGGCCGGGGCCGCGACCTACGCCGGTGGCCTCCTCGCCGCGCTGCTGCTGGTCGCGCTGGCCGGCGCGCGGACGGCGGGCTCGTCAGGCCGCCTGACCGCCGCGAGCGCTGCGGTCGCCACCCTCTGTGCCGCGGTGGTCGGCGCGGTCTTCGTGACCTCGCGCCCCGTGCTCGCCGGGGACGTGCTCACGCTCGCCCGAGGCGTGCCGCTGTTCGCCGCCGGCGTGGTGCTGGCGGTGATCGCGATCGGGGCGACGTTGTGGCCACGATCGCGCACGACCGGCGCGACCGGGTGAGCGAGCGCTGGGATGCCGTCGTCATCGGCAGCGGGTTCGGCGGCGCGATGGTCGCCCACCGCTTGCTGGCGGCCAGCGCCCGGGTCCTGATGATCGAGCGCGGCGCCTGGGTCGCGCGCGGCCCCGAGGCCTGGCGGCCGGAGTCATCGCTGGAGATGACCCGGCACTACGATCGCGAGATCCCGTACCGGGCCGTGGCCGGCGGCTACCGGGACGAGATCAGCGGCTACGCCTGCGTCGGTGGACCGTCGGTGTTCTACGGCTGCGTGTCGTTCCGCTTCCGCGAGCGCGACTTCACCGGCGATCCCGACGTCGTCGGTGAC
Source organism: Myxococcales bacterium (assembly GCA_043775605.1). Taxonomy (GTDB): domain Bacteria; phylum Myxococcota_A; class Polyangia; order Haliangiales; family Haliangiaceae; genus UBA2376. The sequence goes on along the minus strand of JAYVSF010000458.1, from coordinate 489 downwards.
TCGGGTGCGGCGTTCCCGTTCGGGTACGACGAGCTCGAGCCGTACTACGGCGAGGCCGAGGACCTGCTGCAGATCGCCGGCGACGATCATGGCGATCCGACTGCGCCGCGCCGGAGCCGGCCCTTCCCGCAACCACCCGCGCCGCTGGCGCCGATCAGCCTTCGCCTGGCCGCCGCCGCCCGGGCCCGCGGCCTCACGCCGTTCCACCTGCCGCTGGCGATCAACCATGCCGCCGGCGTACGCACCCCGTGCCAGGCCTGCCGGACCTGCGACACCTTCGCCTGCGCGATCGCGGCCAAGAACGACGTCGCCACGATGATGATCAAGCCGGCGCTCGACCGCGGCCTGACGCTGCTGGCCGGCACCGTCGTCGTCGGCCTGGTCCGCGCCGGCCGCTGCATCGTCGGCGTCGATGTCGTCGATCGCGCCACCGGGGCCGCCCGCCGGATCGTCGCCGACACCGTCGTCCTCGCCGCCGGCGCGCTCGGC
>JAYVSF010000457.1:0-13419 GCA_043775605.1 Myxococcales bacterium | reverse complement strand
CCGGCGACGAAGATCGCGCCGCTGCCCGCGACCGCGGTGGCCGCCGGCAGCCGGCCGTCGGCGCCGGTGCGCAGGACGAGCCGCTGGCGGCCACCGACGGAGATCGACGAGGCCGCCGGGGCCTCGACGGTCGCCGCGACCGGCACCGCCAGCGCCAGCGAGACGTCGGCGTCGATCGCCGGCGCGCCGCCGATCTGCACCTGCACGCCGCCGAGCGCCTGGGTCGCGACGCCGGCAAACCGGATCGTCGTCGGCGCCGCCGGCACCGCGAGATCGAAGTCGAGGCGCGGCCAGCCGCGGCCGGCCGGCGGCACCACCACGACGCGCTCGCTGCCCGCGCCGTCGCGCCAGCCGACGTCGAAGTGCCCGGCCGCGTCGGTGATCGCGATCGTCGACGGCACGCCGGCCGACGTCAGCGACACTCGCGCGCCGGCGATCGCGGCGCCACCGGCGTCGACGACGGTGCCGCTCCAGGTCGCGCCCGCCGCCACGCTCAGCGCGCCGGTCGCCGGATCCCAGTCGCTCACCAGCGCGGGCGCCAGCGCGCCGTCGGGCACGACGAGGACGTCCTGGTGGCCGGCGGCCAGCCGGACCAGGGCGCTGCCGGCGGCGTTGCTCCAGGCCTCGACCGCGGCGTCGGGCGTCGACCGCGAGGTGAAGCGCAGGTAGGCCGCGACCGGGGCGCCGCCGGTGGTGTGGACCGCGACCGGGGTCGAGACCCCGGGATCGAGGACGACGGTGCCCAGCGAGTAGTCGCTGCCGCCCGGCACGGTGACCACCCGCTCCTGCGGCGGCACGCCCATGCCCGGCGGCGGCACGAAGCGCATCCGCACCGGCCGCTGATTCGCCCCCGAGGTGCCGACGTTGAGCTCGGTGAACGACGGCGCGCAGCCGGCCGCGCTGACGCTGACCGCGTAGACCCCGGCGAGCAGCGCCTCGAACTGGATGTCGCGGCCCATGACGTCGAGGGTGGTGAAGGCGACGTCGGCGCCGCCGCGCCGCACGGTCCAGGCATAGTCGACGATGCCGCTGCCGCCGAGGGCGTCGGCCTCGGCCACCACCACCGCCGGTGCGACCGGCGTGGCCGGCGTGAACTGCACGGCCAGCACGCAGGCCGGCGCGTCGACCACGCCGCCATCGGCCGGGCCGCCGTCGGTGCCGACGTAGCCCTCGCCGCCGCACGCGGCCAAGCTGGCCAGCGCGATCCCGGCGGCCGCGAGCGACCCGGCCCCGCTCCGTCGCCGCGCCATTAGCGGACCTCCACGCGCCAGGTCTGGCGCTGCAAGCAGGTGTCGAGGGTCAAGGAGCAGGTCGGCTCGTCGACGGGACAGCCGACGTCGCGCCGGCGGCGATCGTCGATCTCGACCCGGACCTCGAGCTTATCGCCGGGGGCGTAGCGCGCCGGATCGAGCTCGATCGCGCCGACGTCGGCGTCGACCTCGGTGAACGTGGGCGCGCCGACCGGCCGCACCGACCAGCGGAACCCGGCCGCGCCGAGGAAGAGATCGTCGGGGGCCGGCGCCGGATAGACGTCGAGATCGTCGTCGACCACCAGCACCGAGAACCGACGGGCCTGGTCGAGGACGAGCGTCGCGCCCGGGGCCGGCGCCGGGTCGGTCGCACCCAGGCACGGCGGCCGATCGGCGACCACCGTGATCGGCAGGTCGACCATGGTCTCGGCCAGGGGATCGCGGGCGATGCAGCGCACCAGCCACGCGCCGGGGACGTCGGGCACCAGCCGCCACTCGTGACCGCCGGTCGGCGGATCGGCGACCTGGAGGAAGCTCCAGTCGCCGGGCACCGCGCCCCGAGCCGGGAACGGCGTGCACTCGACGTCGACCGGATCGCCCTCGGGGTCGGCGGCCCGGGCGGCGACGAAGATCGGCGCGTCCTCGGGGAAGGCGCTGGCCAGCTCGCGACCGCGGCGCTGGACGACGAGGGTCGGCGGCCGGTTGCCGACCTCGACCACGTCCTCCTGGCTGGGCCGCGCGACCGCGCCGTGCGAGTCGACGACATCGAGGTGGACCACCAGCCGCTCGGTCGGCCGCCGCTCGGCGCCGCTGCCGACGTCGTTGGGCACCACCACCGCGATCGTCAGGACGTCGGGCTCGCCGAACGCGATGCCGACGTCGCACACCGCCGGCTCACCGCCACAGGCATCAACCCGCCAGTGGACGTCGACCTGGTCGCCGGGATCGACGACCACCGCCTGGAACTGCACGCTGTCACCGCGCAGCGGCACGCCGGTGGTCAACCGCTGGATCTCCGCGCTCGGCCGGTCGTTGAGGTCGCCGCTGTAGAAGCAGCCGCCGACCAGCGCGACGGAGGTAAGAAGGAGACGGCGCACGCCTCGAGGGATTTGCAACCGGCTTGCCACCTGCAAGCGCACGATACTCCTGTGCGACGCCCGACGGGGTGGCGCCGATCACGACAGCGATGTCGCGAACGCCCAGGCACTCGCGCGGGTCAGGGGTAGCAGTCGAGGGCGGGCTGGTCGCGCAGGGTGCAGCGCGCCACCCCCGGGATCGTGAGCCGGGCCGTGGTCACCACCTTGCCGGCGACCACGACGTCGACCCGGTGGGGGCCGAGCTTCACCGCCAGCGACCGCCCGCGGGCCACCGCCACGCCGTCGATCCGGACCTCGTCGCCGACCGCGACCACGACCTCGACCGTAGGCAAGAGGTCGCCCTCGACCCGGGCGGGGGCGCCATCGACGACCTCGATGGTGCGCGACCACGAGCCCAGGCCCGGCCCCTGGCTGCAGGCGGCGGGGTGACGACCCGGGGCCAGCCGCACGACCACGACCTTGTTGGCCCGACCGCGCGCCAGGTCGTCGACGGTGAGGTTGCACCAGGTGTCGAAGCTGAAGGTCACCGCGACCAGCACGGGCGACGCGGCGTCGATGGCGGGCGCCGGCGCGGCCGCGTCGATCGGCACGCTCGCGCGGGCATCGACCGCCGCGCCCGTGGGGTGCCCACCGTCGACGCGTTGGCGGCCGCCGTCGAGCGCCGTCGACGTCACGATCGCGCCGGCGTCGGTCGGCGCCGTGCCAGCGTCGGCCGCGACCGGCGGCGCCGCATCGGCGCCGATGCCCGCATCGGCGCCGTCGATGACGCCGATGAACCGCGGCGTCGCGCGCTGGGCGTGGCACCCCCGGACCACCACGAGGCTCGCCGTGCCGACGCCGACGGCCATCGCGATCGCCAGCGCGAGCACGACCGGCCACCGCCGCTGGCTGCGGCCGAACGCGAGCCGGGCCTCGAGCGCATGGACCCGCGGATCCTCCGGCGCGATGGCCAGCGCGCGGTCGCACAGCGCGAGCGCCTGCGGGATCGCGCGTCGCTCGCTCGCCGCCGCGGCCCGCTCGACCAGCTTGCCGACGATGATCGGCAGCCGACTCTCGACGTGACCGACGCGATCGGCCGCCAGCGCCCGCAGCTCGGCCGCCGGATCGTCGAGGCCACCGGCCGCCGCCACCGCCGCCAGCTCGCGGGCCGCCGCCGTCGCGGTCGCCGGGCGCGCGGCCGGCTCGGGCGCCATCAGCCGCGCGATCAGCCGCGACAGCTCGGTGCCGATCGCCGGCCGCCGCCGCACCGCCGGCGGGGCCGAGCCGCGGCTGGCCTCGGTCACGATCTTCGCGGTCGAGCCGGTGTACGGCATGCTGCCGGTGGCGAGCTGGTACAGGGTCGCGCCAACCGCGTACAGATCGCTGCGGGCGTCGACAGCCTGGCCCAGCGCCTGCTCGGGCGCCATGAACGACGGCGTGCCCAGCATGGCGCCGGTGCGGGTCACCAGCGAATCGTCGTCCTCGAGGTGCGCGACCCCGAAGTCGGCGAGCAGCAGCCGGCCGTCGTCGGCGAACATCACGTTGCCCGGCTTGACGTCGCGGTGGACGATGCCGGCGGCGTGGGCGACCGCGAGCGCCTCGCACACCAGCGCGCCGATGCACGCGACCAGCTCGGCCGGCAGCGGCGGCCCCGCCTCGGCCAGCTCGCGCAGGGTCTGGCCCTGCACCAGCTCCATCACGATGAACGGCGGCAGGTCGCCGGCGGCGGCGCCGACGTCGTAGACCCGGAGGATGTTGGCGTGCTCGAGCGCGGCCGCGGCCCGGGCCTCGCGCTGGAAGCGGCGGGTGACGTCGGGCTTGCGGGCCAGGTGCGGGAACAGGACCTTGATCGCGACGTCGCGGCGCAGCTCGCGATCGCGTGCGCGGAACACGGTGGCCATGCCGCCGGCGCCCAGCTCGTCACCGACGACATAGCGGCCGAGCTCGTCGCCGGGCCCGATCGCGCGGGTCCGCACCGACCGCGCCGTGGGCTCGATCGCGTCCGCCGGCAGCTCGGTCTCGGCCGACGCCAGCTCGGCGCGTGGATCGCTGCCTGATGCCGGCGGCCGCTCGCCCGAGCCAGCCACGGCTCAGGTCCCCTGCGCGCGCAACTCAAACCCCAGCCCGAGCGTCGCTCGGAGCCTCACGACGCGGGCGGCGTCCAGACCACGAGACCGGGTGCGTTGGCGGCCTTCGCCGACTTCATCGCCTGGCCCAGGCGCTTGCTCAGCCGCGCGGCGTCGTGGACGCCGAGGCCGTCGGTCGTCGCCACCGCCACCACCAGCCCGACCGCGACGTCGCGGCCCTCGAACAGCGCGGCGCGACCCTCGGTCACCCGCTCGACCAGCCGGCGGGCCAGCTGCTCGGCCAGCGCCGGCGTGGTGATCACGATGAAGTCGGAGCCGCCCAGGTGGCCGAGGAAGGCCGAGCCGTCGCTGACCGCGCGCGCCTCGTCGAGGATCAGCCGCGACAGCGCCCGCACGGTGTCCTCGGCCCGGGTGAACCCGACCGCGTCGGCGTACTCGTCGAAGCGCAGCACATCGACGTGGAGCGCCGCCACCGTCGTGCCGCCCTTGAGCAGCGCCTCGAGGTGATCGTCGATCGCGCGCGAGCCGGGCAGATCGGTGGTCGGGTTGCGATCGCGCTCGCGTCGGGTGGCGCGGATCAGCGCCTTGACCTTGGCCTGCAGCTCGCGCAGGTCGAACGGCTTGGGCAGGTAGGCGTCGGCGCCAGCCTCGATGCCCTCGACCTGGTCCTCGACCGAGGCCAGCGCGGTCAGCATCAGGATCGGCGTGCGCGACCACATGACGTCGGCCTTGAGCCGGCGCGCGACCTCGTGGCCGTCGACCCGCGGCATCATGACGTCGAGGACGAGCAGGTCGGGATCGTGGGCCCGGACCAGGCGCAGCGCCTCCTCGCCGTCGACGGCGCGCAGGCACAGGAAGCCGGCGTCGCCCAAGGTCATGCTGACCATGTGCGCGATCGCGTCATCGTCCTCGGCGACGACAATCTTCTTGAACATGATGCCCCTCACGGTGATACCCCCGGCGACGAGGGCCGTCAACGAGTGGAACCCGCACAGGCGGCGAACCTCACGCTCGCGCGAGGGTGAGCGCACGCCTTGCGCCGCCGCGCGTGGTAAGCCTGCGGGCTGGTGCCCGCCCCGCTCGATCCCCCCGTCGCGACCACCACCCTGGCCAACGGCCTGCGGGTGACCACGGTCGCGTTGCCTCACCTCCACACCGCCACCGTGTCCGCGTTCGTCAAGGTCGGCTCGCGGTTCGAGGGCCCGGCCGACAACGGCCTGTCGCACTTCGTCGAGCACATGTTGTTCCGCGGCACCGAACGCTACCCGACCTCGCTCGCGCTCAACACCGCGGTCGAGCGGCTGGGCTCGACCCTGCACGCCGAGACCGGCCGCGACTACACGCTGCTATCGATGGGCTTCGAGCCGGCCCAGGTCGGTGCCGGCCTCGGCCTGCTCGGCGAGCTGCTCAGCCGGCCACGGTTCTCCGACATCGAGCTCGAGCGGGCGCTGGTGCTCGAGGAGATCAACGAGGACTACGACGAGGACGACGTCGAGATCAACGTCGACGACATCGCGCGCGGCCTGGCCTTCGCCGATCACCCGCTCGGCCAGCGCATCATCGGCCCGCGCACCAACGTCGAGGGCTTCTCCGAGCGCGACGTCCGCGCGCACTTCACCCGCTTCTACGGCGCGACCAACATCATCATCTGCGTCGCCGGGCCGGTCGAGCACGACGAGGTGGTCGCGATCGCCGACCGCCAGCTCGGCGGGCTGCCGGCCGGGACCCAGGCCATGCCCGAGCCCGCGCCCGCGCCCGCGCAAGGGCCGCGCTGGCGCCACGTCAAGGACAGCGGCGCCCAGACCACGCTGGCGATGCTGTTCCGCGGCGTGCCCGAGCTCGACGCCGACTACCCGGCGTTCGTCGGCCTGCTGCGCGCGCTCGACGACGGCATGTCGACCCGCCTGCACTACCAGCTCGCCGATCAGCAGGGCCTGGCCTACTCGATCGGCGCCGGCATCGAGCCCTTGGCCGACGCGGCGCTGTTCGAGGTCACCGGCGCCACCGCCAACGCCAAGCTGCCGAAGCTGGTCAGCGAGATCCTGGGGCTGCTGGCCGGCCTGCGCGACCGGGCGATCACCGCCGACGAGCTCGACAAGATCCGCACCCGCTACCGCTACGAGACCATGGCGTCGCTCGACGATCCGTCGGCGATGGCGGGCTGGTTCGGGGGCACCGCGCTGTACTACCCGCCGCCGTCGCTGAGCGCGCGCCTCGACTCGATGGCCGCGATCGACGGCGACGCCATCGTCGCCGCCGCCCGCCGGGTGCTGGTCCCCGACGGCCTGTGCCTGGCCGCGGTCGGCGCGCTGTCCAAGGCCCGGGTCGGCGAGCTGCGCGAGATCGTCACCGCCTGGCGCTGACCGGCGCGCCTGTCAGGGCCGCGGCCGATGGAGGTGGTCGGCCAGCTGGCACAGCGCCCGGAGCTCGGCGAGGCCGGCCGCCGCGACCTCGGTCAGCGGCCGGATCGGGTGCGGTCGTTCGCGGGCCAGCCGACAGCTCGCCTCGTCGACCGACTCGGGCACGTCCCACGCGCGCAGGTCCCGGCCCCGAGGTCCTCCACGGTCACGGCTTGAAGGCGTAGAGCCGATCGTCGGCGGCGACGAAGATCCGGCCGTGGACCGCGATCGGTGAGGTGAACTGGCGGACGCCGGTCATCGCGTCGCCGGCGGCGCCGCCGGTGAAGATCGGCGCGCCGGTCTCGGCGTTCCAGGCGTGGAGCGCGGCGCCGGCGCTCCACGCGATCGCGTCGGCGGCGCCGTCGGTGGTGGTGACGATCGGCGAGCCGACGCCCTGGTTGCTCCGGCACCAGGCGACGGCGATCGTCGGCGGCGCGGTGGCCGCGATCGCGAGGGCGACGACATCGCCGGACTGGCCGGCCGGGCAGCCGACGCCGCCGACGCCGTTGTAGCCATGGAACAGGACGAAGCTGCCGGCCCCGGTCCGGACGCTGGCCGCGACGTTGATGATCGAGCCGTTGGCGACGTGCCGGGTGGCGACCGGCGCGTGCACGCCGCCGAGGTTGGCGCGATCGACCAGGTAGACGTTGCCGTCCTTGCCGAGCGCGACCGCGAGCGCCGCCGGCGTGGCCCCGGGCACGTCGATCAAGAGCGGCCCCGACCCGCCGAGATCGATGTCGCCGGCGTCGAGCGACATCCAGTTGGTCGGCGCCCAGTAGTCGGTGGGCTGGTTGGAGAACGTCGGGCCCGCAGTGAAGCGGATGACGGCCTCGCCGCCGGCCCAGGTCGCGGCGCCGAAGCTGTTGCCGGTGGTCGCGAAGATGCTGGTGCCGTCGGACGCGGGCCCGGCCGGCGAGGATCGCCGCCGGCGAGGGCAGATCCGGTACCATGGCGCATCGTGGGAGGACGCGACGAGGACGGCGCCGAGCGGGCGTTGCGGCGGGCGCTGCTGGCGGTCGAGCAGGAGCGCGCCAAGGTCCTCGCGCTAGCCGCGCGCCTGCACGCGGCGATCGACGAGCTGCGGGCACGGCTCGATGACCCGTCGGCCGAGTCCGAAACGCGGCTCGACGAGGCCCTGGCGGCGCGCGGCGCGGACTACCTGGTCGGCTTCCGGGAGGCGGACGCGGTCGGGGCGGGGCGGCTGCAGCTCGGCGACGTCGACGACAAGTACCTCGTGACGAACGCGGACGGCCCGCCATGCGACGAGCTGATCCCGATCTGCAAGAGCCGCTGCTGTCAGTTCGATGTCGCCCTGTCGACCCAGGATCTCGACGAGGGCGTGATCGCGTGGGATCACGATCGGCCCTACCTGATCCGTCAGCGGGCCGACGGCTACTGCGTCCACAACCACGTCGACACCCGCGGCTGCACCGCGTACCCGCACCGGCCCGGCACCTGTCGCAGGTTCGACTGCCGGCACGACCCGCGGGTCTGGCTCGACTACGAGGCGCGCATCCTGGCGCCGAGCGGCGTCGATGACCCGCCCGAGTGGAGCTCGACGCTGAACCTGCTCGATCGCCTCCGCCGGCGCGACGAGGCGCTCGCGGCCGAGGCCCGGGCCCTCGAGCCCGGCGCGACCGACGCGCGTCCGGTGCGCCCGCCATCCGACCCGTGACGGGCGACGACAGCGGCGGCGGTTCCGCCGGTGTCCACGCGGGCTGGTCGGCGCGCCCGCGCAGCCGCGTCCAGCTCGATCGCGGCGCCATCATCAAGGGCGCGACCGTCGACGCCGCGGTGGCCCACCTGCGCCGGGCCGGGTCGATCGACGCCGGCGGCGACGCGGTCGCGCGCGGCGCGCCCGCGGATGCCGGCGCCTGGCGGGTCGACGTGGAGCATCCCGCCGATCCGGCCCGGACCTTCGCGACCTTCGCGCTGCGCGATCTCGCGGTCGCCACCAGCGCGGCCAACCGCCACCACAACCTCTCCGGTGCCAGCCCGATCGATGCCACATGGTTGCTTCCGGCCAACCGTGTGAGCGACGGCGCTACGGGACGCGCGCGAAGCGGATCACGAGCGGCCAGCTCACCGGGCGCCGCTCGTCGTCGGGCCAGGTCGCGGCGACGTCGTGGCCGAGCGCCTCGAGCGCGCCTGCGCCGTGCGCGGCGAGGTAGCGGTTGGTCGCCGACCAGGTGCCGATGTAGCCGAGGGTCTCGGCCCGGGTCCAGCGCTCGACCAGCGCGAGCTCGGGCGCCGCCACCGCCGGCCACGGCAAGGGCAGGTCGCGGTAGCCGTTCTCGATGTGGGCGCGGCTCGGCGGCCAGTACGGCCCGACCGTGCCGTCGTAGTACGCGTCGATCACCGCCTGCTCGGCGCCGGGCACGACCATCCGACCGTAGGCGATCGTCGCGGCGAGCGCGCCGGGCCGTGCGACCCGCCGGATCGCGTCCGTGTAGCGCGGCCAGTCGAACCAGTGCGCGGCCTGCGCGACGACGCAGAGGTCCGCGCCGGTCTCGACGATCCCGGCCTCCGCCGCCGCGCGCCGGTACTCGACGTGCGGGGCCGCCACCGCCTCGTCGAGCTGCGCCGACGACGGGTCGGTCGCGATCACCCGCGCGAACCGGGTCGCGAGCGCGACCGAGAGCTGGCCGTTGCCGCAGCCGGCGTCCCAGGCCAGCGCCCGCCCCGGCGCCGCGGCCGCCAGCGCGTCGACCAGCGCGGCCGGATAGTGCGGACGGTAGGCGGCGTAGGTCGCGGCGACCGTGCCGAAATCGAAGCTGGTGGTCATGGCCCTTCGATGCGCGGCGCGGGTGCTTCGTGCCGCCGAGGCCCACGCCGCGTCACCGTCGAGGTCACGCCCGGGCCGGCTTCTTGAGCCAGGCGACGATGGCGCGCAGCCGCGCCTGACCGTCGACGGAGAACCAGGTGTCGAGCCAGGCCTCGAGCTCGGCGTCGTCGGCGCCGGCGATGGCCAAGGCGATCGGGCGGTTCCAGGCTGCCTTGATCTGGGCGTAGGCGTCGGGGCCGGACACGGTCAGCGCCTTGGCCCGCGTCATCGCCCGCGCCCCCAGCTCGTCGGGCGTGGTCACCTCGTCGATGAGCCCGTAGCCGAGCGCGCGCCTGGCCTCGAACAGCGCGCCCGCGAGCGCGACCGGCACGAACGACGTCGCCGGCAGCTTGTGGCGCGCGACCTCGACCACGACCGCCGGCAGGCCGATGCCGAGCTGCGACTCGTTGAGGCCGATGCGGGGCGCGTCCTTCGGCCCGGCGTCGACCATCACCCGCTGATCGCACATGAGCGCGAGCACGCAGCCGCCCGCGATCGCCGGCCCGTTGATCGCCGCCACCGTCGGCATCGGCACCTCGAGCAGCTGGCGCATCACCTCGGTGAACCGCGCCATCACCGCCCGCAGCTCGTCGCGCGACAGGTCGATCAGCGCCGGCAGCGCGAGCCCGGCGCAGAACGCGTGCGCCTTGCCGGTGACGATCAGCGCCCGCGGCCGGTCGGCGACGACCTGCGCGAGCCGGTCCGCGAGCTCGTCGAGCAGCGGCCGATCGATCGCGTTGGCGCGGCCCGCGGCCAGGGTGAGAATCGCGATGCCCTCGTCCGCGCTCAGCTCGATCACCCGACGATGCTACCCGAGATCGCGCTGCGCCCGGGCCCCGACGCCGACCTGGAGCAGCCCGAGGGCAAAGACCGCGCGGCCCGCCGCCTGCTGGAGATCCAGCGTCCCCGCGCGCAGCCGGCCGTAGACGTCGGCCAGCGTCGGCGGCGACACGGGCAGCGCCCCGAGGTCGGGCACCAGGGCGAGGAAGCTCAGGCCGCACAGGCTCGCCGCCAGCCGACGTAGCGCCGCGAACGTCGCGTGCGCGTCGTCGTCGAGCGGCCACTGCTCCTGTAGCGCGAGCAGGCCGTGGGCCGCGTCGTCGTCAAGCTGGAGGAACATCGCCAGCGCGGCGAGATCGTAGAACGGGTGCGCACGACCGGCGCCGTCCCAGTCGATCAGCCAGGCGCGGGTGCCGTCCCAGATCACGTTGCCCGGGTTGACGTCGTTGTGGCCGAGCACCCGACGCGAATCGCCGGCGAGCCTGGCCGCGGCATCGCCGATCACCGCCTCGACCGCCGCCGCCCAGCCCGGGAAGCCGGGCCGCGCCCGCTGGGTCGCCAGCTGCGCGCGCGCGAACGCCACCGGATCGCGTTCGTCGACGTCGCCGGCATCGAGCGCGTGCAGGGCGCGCAGCTGATCGACCACGCCGACCAGCGCCGGCCGTCGCTGCGCGGGATCGGCGAGCGCGGCGGTCAGCGGCCCACCGACGATCCGCACCTGCACGACCGCGCGCGCGGCCTCGTCGACGTGGACGATCGCCGGGGCCAGCCCCGCGCCAGCGACCTGCCGCAGCAACCGGAGCTGCAGCGCCCACCGCGCCGCCTCGGGCTCGGCGCTGATCCGCAGGACCCACGCGCCGCGATCGCTGTCGACCGCGTACACGCCCGCGCCCGATTGCCCGGTCGAGATCCGCCGCACGGCGCGGACCTCGCCGAGCGCGGCCGTGGGCAGGAGGTGGGCGATGGCCGCGTTCATTCGAACACGACGGGCAGGATCGCGACCGCCTGCACCGGCGAGGTGCGGAAGCGGACCAGCTGGCCGAGGGTGTGGTCGACGACTGCCGCTGCGTCGGGCGACAGCTCGCGCGCGACCGTCGCCACCGCGCCGCCGAGGCCGAACGGCAGCTGGACGCCGCCGAACTGGTGGACCAGGTCGCGCAGGGTCAGCTCGGCCGGATACTCCTCGAGCGGTGCGTCGTCGCCGACGCCGCCGAGCTTGCGGGCCTCGGCCAGCGCCGCCTCGAGGCCGCCGAGCTCGTCGATGAGGCCGAGCCGCTTGGCGTCGGTGCCGGTCCACACCCGGCCCTGCGCGATCGCGTCGATCTCGGCGTGGGTCTTGCCCCGACCAGCCGCGACCCGATCGACGAACACGTTGTAGATGGCGTCCATCGTCGCCTGCACCGTCGCCCGCTCGTCGGCGGTCCACGGGTCGAGGCTGGCGTTCATGGTCGCGCGCTTGCCGCGGCCGCGCGGGAACGCCACCACGCCGAGCTTGGCCAGCGCGCCGGCCGGGGCCAGCTTGCCGCCGACCACGCCGATCGAGCCGGTCAGGGTGTCGTCGAGGGCGAAGATCTTGGTCGCGCCGCACGCGATGTAGTAGCCGCCCGAAGCGGCGAGGTCGCTCATCGACACCACCACCGGCTTGGCCGCCTTGACCTCGGCCACCGCGTGCCAGATCAGCTCGGACGCGAGCGCGCTGCCACCGCCGCTGTCGATGCGCAGCACCACCGCCTTGACGCTGTCGTCGTGGGCCAGCATCCGCAGCGCTGGCACCAGCGTGCGCGACGCGATCTCCTGGCGAGCGCCGAGCGCGCCCTCGCCGTCGCCGTCGACGACGTCGCCGACCGCGAACACCAGCGCGACGTGGGCCGCGCGCGGCCGCGCCGCGGGCATGGCGCCGAGGAAGCGGGCCAGCTTGAAGGCGGCCGGCGCCGCGTCGTCGTCCTTGAGCTTCAGGTCGGTCCACGGCACCGCGCCGGCGGTGGTGTCGCGGAACGCCTCGAAGGTCGCGATCTCGTCGACCAGCTTGGCGGAGGCGGCGCGCGGCGCCGGGAACACCGCCTCATCGATCAGCGCCTTCACCTGCTCGGCGGGCAGCCCGCGCCCGGTGGCGACCGCGTCGACGATCGTCGCGTACGCGCGATCGAGGATCGCGCCCAGGGTCTCGTCCATCTCCTTCGACGGCCGATCGCGGGTCAGCGGCTCAGCCGCGCCCTTGTACGCGCCGACGTGGAGGAAGTCGGCGGTGATGCCGAGGTTGTCGAGCAGGCCCTTGAGGTGGATCGGCATCGCGGCCGGGCCGGTGAGCATGATCTCGCCGGTCGGCGCCAGGCCGATGCGCTCGCAGCCGGCGAGCAGCACGTAGGCGGCGTTGGCCGCGCCCTCGGTGTGACAGACGAGGTGCTTGCCCTTGGCTCGCAGCGCCGCCATCGCCAGCCGGAGCTCGGCGAGATCGGGCAAGGACGCCCTGACCTCGTCGACGCGCAAGAGCAGCGTGGTGAGCTGATCGTCGGCGGCGAGCGCGCGCAGCCGACCGGTGAGCGTGCGCAGCGGGATCACGTCGCTCATGCCGCCGGTCCACGAGAACGACGGCAGCTCGCCGATCGTCCCGCTCAGGCTCATGACGCCGACGTGGGGCTTCGCCGGGTCGTAGCCGGGGCTGCTGGCCGGGGCCTCGTACGGCCCGGGCCTCTTCAGATTTTCGGCGATGTTCGTGAGCATCTGCATCGGGTCGCCGCCGCCGAGCGACGGCATGCTCGCGCCGTCGCCGGAGCTGGCGCCGGCGCCGTCGCCAGGGGCCGAGCCCGCCGTCGCCCAGGGATCATCGGCGTGCTTCTTCGGCGCGGCCTTCTTGCTAGCGCAGCCGGCGAGCGCGAGCGCGGCCAGCGTGCACAGGGTGGTCTTGCGCATGTCGTCTCCTCGGACCGGTGCGGGCCAACCTGGTCGCCAGGCGGGTGGCACCAGGTGTCACGGCGTGGTCGTCGGGTCGCCGGCCGGCGTGGC
>JAYVSF010000456.1:0-3539 GCA_043775605.1 Myxococcales bacterium | reverse complement strand
CGCGCCGGCCGCCGCCGCTGCCGCGCCGACCGCAGCCCGGCTGGCCGAGGGCTCGGGCCCGGCTCGCGCGACGCCCGCCACCGCGCCGGTGCCGGTGGTCCGGCTGGCGGCGACCACGATCTGGCTCGACGGCGAGGAGCTCGAGGCCGCGACCCTGACCCTGGCCTTCGACTACGGCGCCATCCGGGTCTCGGCCCGGACCCGCGGCCCGGTGGTGCGCGATCGCGCGGCCGAGCTGCAGGCCCGCCGCGTGCTCGAGAGCCTGGGCGCGGTCGACCTCGGCTGTCTCGAGGACGTCGCCTGCGATCCGCCGGTCGACTACGCGGTCCGCCTCGACCGCGACGTCCACGCGCTGTGCGGGTTCACCGCCCACGCCGTGCCCCAGCTCCGCCAGCTCGGCTGGACCGTCGAGATCGCCGACGACTACCCGTGGCAGACCGTGCAGCCGACCACGCCGATCGACGTCGACGTCGGCCACGGCGAGCGCGCCGACTGGTTCAGCCTCGAGCTCGGCATCGAGATCGACGGCCACCGGGTCGACCTCCTGCCGGCGCTGCTGGCGATCCTCGACGGCGCTGGCAGCCTCGATCAGCTGGCCCGGACGCCGCGCCGCTGCATCGCGGTGCCGGTCGGCGATCGCACGTTCCTGCCGATCCCACCCGAGCGCCTGCGCGTGCTGTTGAGCGTCCTGCGCGAGCTGTACCGCGACGAGGACGATCCCCGCCTGGCCGCGCCGGTGGCCCGGGCCGCCGCGCTGGCCGAGCTCGGCGCCGCGCTCCACGATCCGGCGCGCCCGGTGCGCTGGCGGGGTGCCACCCACTTGCGCGATCGCGGCTACGATCTCGCGCTCGGACCACGCGCCACCACCGCGCCGGCCGCGCTCGGCGGGCTGCGGGCCGACCTCCGCCCGTACCAGCGCGACGGCGTCGAGTGGCTCCAGCACCTGCGGGCGTGCGGCACCGGCGCGGTGCTGGCCGACGACATGGGCCTGGGCAAGACCCTGCAGGCGATCGCCCACCTGATCGCCGAGCAGGAGGCCGGCCGCCTCGATCGACCGGCGCTGGTCATCACCTTGACCAGCGTGGTCGGCAACTGGCAGCGCGAGCTGGCCCGGTTCGCGCCCGGCCTGCGGGTGGTGGTCCTCACCGGCAGCGATCGCCACGAGCGGATCGCCGACCTCGGCGCCCACGACGTCGCGATCACGACCTACCCGCTGGTCTGGCGCGACATCGACGCGCTCGCCGAGCACGAGTTCCACGCCCTGATCCTCGACGAGGCCCACGCGATCAAGAATCCGGGCAGCCTGGCCCGTGACGCGATCAAGCGGCTCACCGTCCGCCACCGGGTCGCGCTGTCGGGCACCCCGGTCGAGAACCACCTCGGCGAGCTGTGGTCGCTGATGGACGTGCTCAACCCCGGCATGCTCGGCACGCTCGAGTCGTTCCGCGCCGGCTACCAGGTGCCGATCGAGGTCCACGGCGAGGGCGCGCGCCTCCACGCCCTGCGCGAGCGGGTGCGGCCGTGCATCCTGCGCCGGACCAAGGACGCCGTCCTGCCCGAGCTGCCGCCCAAGACCGAGCTCATCCGCTCGATCGAGCTGACCGGCGCCCAGCGCGAACTGTACGAGAGCATCCGGGTCGCGGCCCACACCGAGGTCCGGGCCCAGATCCGCAGCCGCGGCCTGGGCGGCGCCCAGATCGCGATCCTCGACGCGCTGCTCAAGCTGCGCCAGGTCTGCTGCGACCCGCGCCTGGTCAACTCGGTCGAGGCCGCGCGCGGCGTCACCGCGTCGGCCAAGCACGACCTGTTCCTCGAGCTGTGCCAGCAGCAGCTCGCCGCCGGCCGCCGCATCCTGGTGTTCTCGCAGTTCACCCGCATGCTCGGCCTGCTCAGCGAGGGCCTGCTGGCCCACGGCGTCGGCCACCTGACCCTGACCGGCGCCACCACCGATCGCCAGCGGCCGATCGACGCCTTCGAGCGCGGCGCTGCCGACGTCTTCCTGATCAGCCTCAAGGCCGGCGGCACCGGGCTCAACCTGACCAGCGCCGACACCGTGATCCACTACGACCCGTGGTGGAACCCGGCGGCCCAGGCCCAGGCCACCGATCGCGCGCACCGCATCGGCCAGACCAAGCCGGTGTTCGCGTTCAACCTGATCGCGGCCGGCTCGGTCGAGGAGAAGATGATGGCGCTGCAGGCCCGCAAGCGCCGGCTGGCCGACGCGCTGTTCGCCGAGGGCCCGGCCGGCTCGACCGCGCTGTCCGAGGGCGAGCTCGACGATCTGCTGGCGCCGCTGGCGTAAGTGGCCTTGTCGAACCTCGCGCCGTGGTAACCGAGACGGCGATGGTCGAGGATCGCCCGCGGCGCGCGCTGATCGCGGTCGCCGGCGCGGCGATGTCGTGGGGCGCGTGGAGCCTGTTCCTGCGCCCGGCCGAGCTGCCGTCGGCGACCGCGGGCGCGATCGTCTTCCTGGTGATGGGCCTGGCCGCCCTGCCGGCCGCGCTGCGGGCCCCGGCGATCGTATGGACCCGGCGGACCCGGAGCCTGCTGGCCGCCAACAGCGCGCTCGACGCCGTCAATCTGCTCGCGTTCTTCGCCGCCATGCAGCACACGACCGTGGCGATCGCGGTGCTCACCCACTATCTGCAGCCGGTGCTGGTGGCGGTGACCGCGCCGTGGATCGATCGCCGACGCACCCCGGGCGCGATCCCGGCCGCGGTCCTCGCGATCGGCGGCCTGACGCTGGTGTTCGAGCCGTGGCGGTCGAGCGACGCGGCGCTCCTCGGCGGGGCGCTGGGCGCGCTCAGCGCGGTCGCCAACACCGGCAACCTGTTCGTCATCAAGCGGCTGGCCAGCACGATCGGTCCGGGCCGCACGATCTCGTATCACTCGCTCGGCTCGGCGGTGCTGATGGCGCCGTTCGCGCTGGTCGCCGGCTGCCACCCGTCGGTGGGCGGCGTGGCCTGGCTGGCGATCGGCGCCATCACCATCGGCGCGATCGCCGGCATCGTCTTCACCTGGGGCGTGGCCACGATCGCGAGCGCGACCGCGGCGATGCTCACCTACCTCGAGCCGCTGGTCGCGGTCGGGCTGGGCGCGCTGGTCTGGCACGAGCCGATGGGCCGCTTCACCGCGGTCGGCGCCGCGATCGTGCTGGCCAGCGGCCTGTACGTGGCCCGCGCCGGGGCCCGCGCCGCGCCCTCCTGAGCCCGGGCCCGGTCACCACGAGCGCAGGCGGGCCGCGAACGTGAGCTGGAAGCCGATCCCGTGATCGAGATCGGTGAGGTCGGCGAGCCAGGGCCCGAGCTCGACGGTGTAGCGATCGACGGCGACCGCCGCGCACAGGCTGGCGCCGAACCGCAGGGCGGTGTCGCCCTCGGTGACGCCGCCGAGGCTGACCCGCTCGTGCGCGACCACCAGCCCGACGTCGCCGCCGAGCAGCCCGCGCACCCGGCCGCGGCGCGCGACCTCGAGCCGCGCGCCGCCGAGCACCGGCACCTCGACCAGCCACAGCCGGGCCCCGGGCGCGATCGTCGCCG
>JAYVSF010000455.1:0-3092 GCA_043775605.1 Myxococcales bacterium | reverse complement strand
GTCTTGCCGTCCATGTCGTCGTCGCGGCCGTCGGTGCAGACCGGCTTCTCGCAGGTCATGTTGGGCGCGCCGGGCACGGTGTGCAGATGTTGCCGGGGGCGCAGTCGGCCGGGCCGGTGCACAACTCGCCCTCGCCGACGAACAGGTCGACCCGGACCGTGAACGGGCCGCTGGTGGCCAGGCCCTTGCCGTCGACGACCACGAAGTACGAGCCGGGGCCGACGTCGATCGAGAGCTTGGAGGTGACGGTGGCCGGGATGACGTCAGCGTTGTCGTTGCAGCCGAGCTCGGTGGCCGGCATCGCGCAGTTACGGCGGACGTAGACCACGGTGTCGGTGGTGCCGCCGGTGGTGACCACCATCTTCGATGGCCGCGGCACCATCACGACGTAGCCGGCCTCAGCGCCGGCGCCGCCGCAGGCGCCGACCTGGTGGCCGTTGGCCGCCGGGATCGTGCCGCTGGCGGTCATGCCCGGCTGCAGCACGGTGATGCTCACGCCCGCGCCGCAGGCGTTTGGGTCGAGGTTGAACTCGCTGTCGTCGGAGGCTGCGCTGCAGCCGGGATCGTTGCTGGCGCCGTAGTCGGTGGCGCCGTCGAAGTCGTTGTCGATGCCGTCGCCGCACTCGGGGCAGCCGGGGCCGGCCGGGCAGTCGTCGGTCTCGGTGTTCTGGTTGGGGACCAGGCAGCCGGGATCGTTGGGATAGTCGATCTTGCCGTCGCCGTCGTTGTCACGCTCGTCCATGCACTGCGGCTGCAGCGGGCCGAACTCGTCCTGGTCCTTGGCGTCGGTGCAGTTGGGGTCGGCCGGGAAGTCGGTGAAGCCGTCGGAGTCGTTGTCGACGCCGTCCTCGCAAGCGTGGGGCGGGTCCTGTGACTCCTTGGCGTTGCCGGCCTGGCACGCTGGATCCTCGGCGTCGGTGAAGCCGTCCGAGTCGTTGTCGATGCCGTCCTCGCACTGCGGGATGCCGGTGCCGCCGTTGGCGCACGACACCAGCAGCGCCGCTCCCGCACACGCGGACACCAGGGCGAGGCGCAACATCCAGCCAGAGAGCTGGTTGGACGGCTGGCGTGACCGCGGGGCGGTCAGGAGGTCGGTGCGGATCATCGGAGGCTCCTTCGACACCACGTCGCCACGACCGGGAGGGGCCGCACGAGCGTGTTCTCGTTAGGTAACGGACGGAGAGCGCCGGGGTCAAGACGTAGGTGCCGACGCTGGGACGCAGCTTACACCGCGCCTGGCCACGAGATCCGACAGCGCGCGGCCGAAGCGACCGCCGCGGTCCGACCCGCGATCCGCCTCACATGGTTGGCCGGGCCAACCCTGTGTCATCGATCGATCGGGCCGGCACCGGAGTGCCGGACCGATCTCGACACTCAACCCCGGCCCGAGCTGCGCTCGGAGCCTTACACCGCGGCGACCAGCAGCTGGAGGTACTGGCCCTCGGGGAAGCCGGGCAGGGTGGGGTGATCGGTGTCGGCGCCGCGGACCTCGACCACCTGGACCAGGCGGTCGCAGGCCTGCCCGGCCTCGGCCAGCACCGCCCGCAGATCGTCGACGCCGACGTGGCTCGAGCACGACGCCGACACCAGCAGTCCGCCCGGGCGGGTCGCGGTCAGCGCCAGCCGATTGAGCCGCGCGTAGGCGGTCAGGGCCTGCGGTCGCGCGGCCTCGCTGGCGGCGAACGACGGCGGGTCGACGATCGTGACGTCCCAGCGGCGATGTCGGTCGGCTGCGTCCTCGAGGAACGCGAAGACGTCGGCGGTCACCGCGTCGTGGCGCGCACCCGCGAGCTGGTTCAACTGCCAGTGCTGCTGCGCGGCCGCGATCGCGGGCGCGGCGACGTCGACCGAGGTGATCCGGGCCGCACCGGCCAGGCCGGCATGGACCGAGAAGCCGCCGGTGTAGCAGCACAGGTTCAGGACCTCGGCGCCGACCGACAGCTCGGCGACCCGGGCTCGGTTGGCGCGCTGGTCGAGGAAGAAGCCGGTCTTCTGGCCGTGGCGGACGTCGACGTCGAAGCGGGCCCGCCCCTCGTGGATGCGCACCCGCTCGGGGACCACGCCGTCGCCGTCCGCGCCGCCCTGGCCGGCGCCGCGCTGGCCACGGACCCCGCGGATCCAGGTGGCGGTGATCGCCAGGCCGCCCTCGATCAGGCCCGCGCGCACCGCCGGCCAGCGCGGTCGCCACAGCGCCGCCGCGGCCGCGCCGTCGAACACCACCACCGCGACGCCGGCGTAGACGTCGACGGTCAGGCCCGGCAGGTGATCGTTCTCGCCGTGGACCGCGCGCACGGCATCGGTGCCGGCCAGCCCGGGCGGGATCCGGCGGCGCCGGGCCGCGGCGCGCGCCCGCTGCCGGACCCAGGCGTCGTCGATGGTCGCCGCCGGATCGCGATCGAGGATGCGGGCGCGGATCGGCCCATCGGGGTCGATCATCGCGGTCGCCAGCGGGCCACGCTCGTCGACGATGGTGGCGATCGTGCCCGGCGCCAGCGCCAGCGGGCCGAGGGCCTGATCGTAGATCCACGGGTGGCCCCGGCGGATCGTGGACCCGAGCGGCCGCCGCAGGCGAACCGCGGGCCGGGCCGCGCTCACGGCATGGTCACTTGCTGGCGGCCAGCGTCGCGGCGTTGAGCTGGAACATCTGGCCGTAGCTGTTGAGCACCTGGACCGGGCCCACACCGTCGGCGAACCAGAAGAAGTTGACCAGCAGGGCCGGCGGCTTGAGCGGCTCGGACGGCGGCGGGTCGATCGTCAGCTCGATCGTGGTCTCGAGCCCCAGCTTCTTGGTCCGGGCGTAGGTCGCGAGCTTGGTCGCCACCGCGTCGTCGGGCTGCACCACCCAGTGCCGCATCAGGTTCAGGGTGCCGCCGTGCATGGCCGGGGTCGCCTTGCCGGTCGTGGCGTGCTTCCACGTGGTCTTGATGTCGTCGTGCCAGTCGACGCCTGCCGGCACCGTGATCTTGCCGCCGACCAGGGTCAGGGTCTGGCCCTTGCGCTCGAGCGGCCCGAGTTCGACGCCGATCGGGGGACCGGCCTCGCCGGCGAACCAGAACGAGTCCATCGAGATCTGGAACCGCGCACCTCCGGCG
>JAYVSF010000454.1:0-2405 GCA_043775605.1 Myxococcales bacterium | reverse complement strand
CGAGGCTCGGCGTCGCAAGGTGGCCATCTGCGCCTTCCTGGTGGTGATCGCCGTGGCGGTGACGCTGACCGTCATCGGCCTGGCGTTCCGGGGACCCGGTTGGAAGTTCGTGCCCCCGTGGCGTCACTCCTACATCGAGCTCTGAGGAGAGGTCATGTCCCTTACTCGTCGAAAGCTGCTGCGCAACGGGTGGAAGGCCTGCACCGGGCTGCTCGCCTCGGCCGCGGCGTGGACGTCGTGGGAGCTGCTCCGGCCCCTCGCGTCCAACGCCGCGCTGGGCAAGCTGCGCGTCGGAAGCCCCACCGACTACGCCAAGGACACCGCCACCTACGTCCGCGAGGGACGGTTCTGGGTCGCCAACGCCGACGGCCACCTGTTCGCCCTCTCGCAGAAGTGCCCGCACCTCGGGTGCCGGGTGCCGTTCTGCGACAGCAGCGGCCGCTTCGAGTGCCCGTGCCACGGCTCCGTGTTCGACCTCGGCGGTGAATGGATCGCCGGACCGTCGCCGCGGGGCATGGATCGTCATCCCATCAGCGTCGATGGCGACGTGCTGATCGTCGACACCAACAAGCGCGTCGACGGACCCGACCGCGGTGCCGCCACCTACCTCACGCCGGCCAAGGGCCCGTCGTGCGCCGAGAAGACCTGAGCGATGCCGCCTCCCGCCACCCCGCCCGAACACGGTGATCCCCGCTGGCTGGAGCGCAGCCTCGACCGCCACTACACCGTCGGGCTCGTCTTCATGCTCGTGCTCATCGTCGCCTTTCCGCTGTACCGGCTGCGCGAGCCGCACCTGCGCTCCGAGGCCAAGGCCCAGCAGACGGCGTCCTACCAACGCATCGGTGCCGCCCTGTTCCAGCAGAGCTGCGCCTCGTGCCACGGCGCCCAGGCGACCGGTGGTTCGGCACCCACCCTGAACGCGAAGCAGTTCCTGTCGGCCACCTCCGACGGCCAGATCGGGCTGATCATCACCGGCGGCGTGCCCGGGAGCTCGATGTCGGCGTGGAGCCTCGACTACGGCGGTCCGCTCACCGACGAGCAGATTCGCCAGCTCGTGACGTACCTGCGGTCGCTGGAGCCCGCCGCGCCGAGCGTGCCCGACTGGCGGACCGGGGCCAAGGCCAGCCCCTGACCAGCTGGTCGCCGGGTCCTCCCCGGCCGATGCGGTTCGACGGACTCATCGAGCATCTGCGCCGAACTCAGCGGCGGCTGAAACCGGGGCGGCGCCCGCCGGGACCGGCCGGCCCGCCCGGGCCCCGACGGCGCACGAAGCGGCGCCACCACGGCTCGTCCCCGGCCGCCAGCTCGGCCAGCACCTGGGGGCCGACCGCGTTCACGATGTCCTCGGCCTCGTCGAGCACGGCGGCGATGGCATCGGCGTCGGCCTCGGGCTCGGGCGGCACGGCCCCACGAGCCAGCGACCCGCGGTCGAAGTCGGTGGCCACCGACAGGCGGGCGAACGACGCGCAGTCGGTCGGGCACCGCCAGGGCGCTTCGGGAGCCAGGTCGAGCGTGCAGTACCGGGCGGTCTCGCCGTCGGCGTACATGCGGCTCTGGAAGTGGACGCAGTCCTCCCGCATCGGCATGGGTGCAGTCTCGCACCACCCGCCCCGCCCGGTACGCTCGCGCCCCATGGCACGCCTGGCGAAGATCGAGCCCGAAGACTGGGACCCGCGGCTGCAGGCTGCGCTCAAGCCGCAGGACCGCACCCCGCTCGAACAGGGCCTCATGCGCTACTTCGCCCACACCCCCGATCTGGCCCTGGGAGTCGGCGCGCTGGGTGGTGCGCTGAAGCGCCACCGCACCCTGCCCGACCGCCTGGTGGAGCTGGTGCGCCTGCGGGTGGCGTTCCACAACCAGTGCCGCAGCTGCATGGCCATCCGCTACACCGACGCCGTGCGCGACGGGCTCACCGAGGAGCTGGTGTGCTCGCTGGAGCAGCCGTTCGAGGCGCCCGGCCTCACCGACGCCGAGCGCGTCGCCATCCGCTACGGCGAGCTGTTCGCCACGAACCACCTTGCCATCGACGATGCCCTCATCGACCAGCTGCGCCAGCACTACACCGAGGCCCAGATCATGGAGCTCGGCATCACGGTCGCCTTCTTCGTGGGCTTCGGCCGGCTCGGCGCCACCCTCCACATGGTCGAGGAACTGCCCGATGCCTTCCGCGGCGAGGTCACCAACGGCCCCGTGGCGCCGTGGCACAACGAGGCCATCGTCGTCCGCTGAACCGGCGCCCGGTCGAGCGCGGGCTACGCCTCGACGAGGTTCAGGCGCATGCCGCAGATCATGATCACGCCGTCGTCGCGCAGCTTGCCGCGAGCGGCGGCGGCAGCACGGGCCCGGTCGGCGTCGACGGCGACCAGGTCGATGCCGCCGAGGCCGTCACCGCGCCCGTCGGTCAC
>JAYVSF010000453.1:0-4105 GCA_043775605.1 Myxococcales bacterium | reverse complement strand
ACGCCGACCGGGCCGCGCTCGCCGCCGCGCTCGACGCCGCCGCCGGCCACGACGATCTCACCGCGGCGCGGGCCTGGCTGGTCCGGGTCGGGGTCGCCGGCGATCGCCGCGACCTCGGCGGAGTCGAGACCTGGTTGCCACACGCCGCGTCGGCGGTCGAGCGGGCCGGCAGCCCCGGCTTGCTCGCCGCCCAGCTCGCCAACAGCGCCGGCCTGTTCGCGCTCGGCCAGGGCCGGCTCGACGACGCCCAGCGTGAGCTTGACCACGCGCTGGCGCTGCGCGAGGCCATCGCCGGCGCCGACGTCGAGGTCGCGCGCACCCGCTCGGCGCTCGGCCACGTGGCTCGTCTGCGCGGCGACCTCGCGCTCGCGCTCGCCCACCACCGCGCGGCGCTCGCGATCGATCGCGCGCACCTCGGCGACGGTCATCCCGACGTCGGCCGCGATCTCCACAACCTCGGCGGCGTGCTGCGTCTGCAGGGCGATCTCGACGGCGCGGCCCGCGCCTATCGCGACGCGCTGGCGATCCGCAGCGCCGCGCTCGGCGACCGCCACCCCGAGGTCGGCCTGACCCACAACAGCCTCGGCCTGATCGCGCTCGAGCGCGGCGATCTCGACGGCGCCGAACGCGAGCTCGACCTCGCGCTCGCGATCTTCACCGACGCCGGTCACCTCGATCGCGCGATCGCGCTGGCCAACCTGGCCCGGGTCGCGGCCCGCCGCGGCGATCCTCGCCGGGCCCGGGCCCTGGCCGAGCAGGCCATCGTCCTCGATCGCCAGCAGCTACCGCCGCGGCACGAACGGCTGGCTGGCAACCTGATCGTCGCGGCCCGCGCCGCCGCTGCCGCCGGCGACCGCGCCGGGGCTCGCACCTTGATCGCCCAGGCCCGGGCCGCGCTGCCGATCGGCGCCGACGCGCTCGCCACCGAGGTCGCCGGCCTCGACGCTGACCTCGCCGCCATCGCGGAGCCACGCCGGCACCCGCGGCCGCCGACCCCGACCCCGCTGCAGCCACCGCCGCCGCTCGACGCCAGGGCCGACGTCCCGACCGACGCCGCGAGCGGGACCGCCATCCGGCCCGACGCCGCGAGCGGGACCGCCATCCGGCCCGACGCCGCGGGCGGGCTCGGGACCGACGCGGGACTCCGCGCGCCCGGGGTCTACGGCTCGGCCCAAGGCTGGGACTGAACTGGGGCCGCGGTCACCAGTTCGCCCACCGCAGTCCCCGATCGAGCCCGATCGCGACCGCGATTTCGCGCGCCTGGCCCGCCCTCGCCGTGGCATGCGGCCTGCAATCTCGCTGCGCGTGCGAACCTCTGCCTCCTCGCTCTTCCTGGTCGCGCTGAGCCTCGGCCTCGGGGCCTGCCTGGTCGGTGACGACACCCTCGATCCCGACCCCGACGATCTGGTCGACCCCGGCCAGGTCGAGGGCCTCACGGTCGGGCTGACCACCGGCGTCAACGGCGCCGCCTGCATCGCCAGCCCGTACAATTGCAAGTTCCGCGCGACCGGCGGCAACCGGGTGGTCACCGCCGACGGCAGCGAGTCGTGGGCCGTCGACACCGGCGCCTCGGTTCGCGACGGCAACGGCGCCGCGCTTTCGATCCAGACCGGCGGCTCGCTCACGTTCAACTACGGCCAGACCCGCTACCTCGCCGGCAAGGCCCACGCGCTCGCGCTGGCGACCTCGAACGGCAGCGCCGGCTGGTATCCGATCGATCACATCAAAGGCGAGACCTCGTTCCGCGCCCACAACGGCAACGTCGACGCTCGCGATCCCGGCCAGGGCCCGATGGCCTGCTACCGCATCCGCGACAGCCACGACCCCAGCATCGAGCTGAAGAAGGTCGTCTACGACAGCCACGCCAGCCACGAGCGGGCCGGTGACTACCTGCCGCTGCCTCGCAGCAACGGCCGCCGCTCGGCCAACCTGGTGTTCTCGGTCCCCGGCTTCGCGCTCGGCGGCGCCACCACCGATCACTTCCTGGCCGGCACGCGCTTTCAGCGGGTCGCCGTCCCGACCGCCACCGGCAAGCCGTCGATCTCGATCCCGCTGTGGGTCCAGGACGGCCACGGCGACTACAAGGTTCGCAGCGGCACGCTCCGCTTCCTCTACGGCTACATCGAGGCAGCCGACGGCGTGAAGCGCTTCGGTTGGATGGCCGAGGACGCCCTGACCCCGTCGACCGGCTGCACCTGAGCGCGAGCGAAGCTCAGCGCGCGGTCGCGGTGATCGTGAAGCGCTCCTTGTGGACCTCGCAGCTTGCTGGTCCTACTTCGCGTAGAGTTCGTCGATCGTGAAACGGACACCGTGCACGACGATCACGTCGCCGGAGCCCAGCGTCGTGACGAGCCAACCGTCAGGACGCTTGGTTCGGTGCTCGACCCGCACCTCGTCTTGCCACACGAGCAAGTAGTCCGTGAGTGACGGAGCGAGTCCGTAGTGATCGAACTTGTCGGTCTGGTCGTCCTGCGCGGTCGAGTCACTCAGGACCTCGACCACGACGGTCGGGTTGGCGATGGTCCGGCGCTCGGGATCTGCGGGGTGGAGCTCGTAGTCGCCGCACACCAGGACCGCATCTGCGTACGTCGCTCGCTCGCTCGCCAGAGGGCGGATGCGCGTGTTCGATTCCAGCGCCGTACACCCAGCTTGGCGCCGTTGATCGAGCAACGACACGACGCGTGCCGAGAGCCGCGAGTGCTCGATCGATCCGCCGGCCATCGCGTAGATCTCGCCGCGCCAATACTCCAGCCGCACCGCCGCGTCGGCGCACAGCGACAGGTACTCCGAGAACGTGTAGTGATGCCGCGGTTGCCGGAGCGCAGGCATGGGGCAACGTAGCACGCCGCTCGCGAACGCGGCCGCGGGCTACTTCAGGGTGCCGGCTGGGCCCGCCGGTGAGCGCGAGCGCAGCTCAGCGCGCGACCGCTGTGATCGTGAAGCGTTCCTTGTGGACCTCGCAGCTCGCGTCGTCGCAGGTCGCGAACCTCACCGTGGCCGCGAGGTCGGACTGGCCGGCCTTGTCGGCGGTCATCACGATGTCGACGTCGGCGCCGTGCTCGTCGAAGGCGCGGGCGTCCTGCTTGCGCAAGGTCGGCTTGGCGACCCGCAGCCCGGCGCCGGGCGCGAGCTCGAGCTTGAACGGGTAGTCGGTGTTGAGCTTCCAGCCGCTGCGCGGGCGCACCCTGAGCTTCGCGGTGCTGGTCGTGCCCGGCTTCGTGACCGGCGGCGCCACCACCTCGATCACGTAACCGACCCCGCCGCGGGTCTCGGCCGCCGCAGGCCTGGCGACCGTCGCCCCGAGGACGAGGCTGGCGAAGGCGAGGGCAGGGGCGGCGCGCATCGGGTCAGTCTACGATGGCGCGCGGCCGATCGCGAGCAGGTTCCCGCGGCGGCATTCGACCCGGACCGCGCACCAGGTCGGGTACAGTACGGCGGTGCCGCTGGCCAAGGACGGTGACGACCTCCGCCTGACGCCGCTCGACGGTCCGGCGGCGGTGCCGTTCAAGCGCCACCTGGTCCTGGCCGGCGTGGTCCTCACCGCCGCCGAGATCGGCTTCATCCTCTACCCGCTGTGGATCTTGTTCGATCTCGGCGCGCTGCCGGCGGCGACCCTGGTCCGGGTCGGCTTGCCGGTCGCGATCGGCGCGCTGCTGGTGTGGGGCGTGGCGATGGTCGCGTGGCTGATGCCGATCCGGGCCTGCGTCGCCGCCCGCCGCCGCGGCGGCCGCCTCGATCGCGCGCTGGTCGCTCGCGGCTACCGCGCGACCTTGCGCACGCCGCTGCGCGCGTTCCTGGTCCGCACCGCGCTGTGGGTCGGCAGCGCGTTCGCGATCGGCACCTTCCTCGCTCGCTACCAGCACTGGACCAGCGAGCAGACCCTGGCCCTGGCCGCCATCACCGGCCTGCACGCCGCGCCGATCGCCGGCGCCCGCGCGCTGTGGCTGGGCCGGATCCTCGGCGGGGTCCGGGCCCGGCTGTTCGTCACCGACGGCCCGCTGCGCGGTCGCCCGACTGATCACGCCCGCGCGCTCACGCTATGGTCACTGGTGGTGGCGTCGACCGCGCTCATCGCCCACGCCGCGTTCCTGTACTTCCTGGTGCC
>JAYVSF010000452.1:0-5255 GCA_043775605.1 Myxococcales bacterium | reverse complement strand
ACGTACTCGACCACGCCCGGCAGCGCGACCGGCGTCGGGCCAGGGTTGCCAGCGCCAGCGGCGGCCGGCGGCAGGAACTGGTTCGAGGTGAAGCCGCCGGTCGAGTCGACCAGCACCGCCGCCAGCCGCAGCCGCGCGCCGACCGGCACGCCGTCGGGGTACAGCACCGACCACGGCACGAACGCCTCGAGGCCCTGGCCCGGCACCGCCACATGGGCCACGCCGCGGATCCGGACGTCGCCGAAGTTGATCGCCGCCCCGAGCCAGCCGAGATCGCCGGGCGCGCCGTAGGGCGGGCGCAGGCCGCGCAGCCCGCCGTCGTCGTGGAAGTCCTCGACGTGCGGATCGGCGCCGCCCAGCGACACTACCGCGACGTCGGCCTCGAGCGTCGCGGCCCCCGCCAGCAGGTGCGACGCCGCCAGCACCCGATCGATCGCGCCGTCGACGTCGGTCACCGCGCCGGCCAGCGCGCGCACGCCGGTGCCGGCCCCGGGATCGACGTCGATCAGGACCTCGACCGCGTTCTTGTCCCACTCGAACAGGCCCTCGAGCCCGAGGTACAGCCCGTCGACGGTGGCGTCGAGCCACAGCGCGTCGAGCTGGTTGAAGCCGGCACCGAAGCCGGTCGCCGCGCGCTGCATCACGACCCGGTGGCGCAGATCGCCGAGCTCACCGTCGGGCACCGGATCGCGGCCCGGCTCGATCAGCGGCGCGCGGTCGATGCGGCTCTTCGCGATGGCGTAGATCCAGCGATGATCGAGGACCGCGCCGACGACCCGCTCGGTGCCGGGCCCCTCGCCGAACACCGCGACTCGGACGTTGGTGTGGTTGCCCCAGCGCCAGCGCACCGTCGGGTAGGTGCCGGCCGGCGCCGGCGTGACGACCTCGAGGCCGCCGCACTCGTGATCGGCGGTGACCAGCAGCGTGACGTTGCCGCGGGCCCGGGCCCAGGTCGCGACCTCGGCCACGGTGTCGTCGAAGGCGAGCGTCTCCTGCACGGTGTTGACGAGGTTGTTGGCGTGGCCGGCGTGATCGATGCGGCCGCCCTCGATCATCAGGAAGAAGCCGTCGGGATCGCGTTCGAGGGTGGTGAGCGCGGCCTGCGCCATCTCGGGCAAGGTCGGCTCGGTGGTGGCCGCGGTGCGATCGGCGACGTAGGTCATGTGGTCGGGCGCGAAGGTGCCGAACAGCCGCGGGGCGTGGTCGGCCAGCGCCTGGGCCAGCGCCGTGGCGTCGTGGACCTGGCGGTAGCCGTCGGCGGTCAGCGCGGCGTCGAGGCCACCGTCAGTGCGGAACGAGCCCGGGCCCATCGGCGCGAACCACGAGGTGCCGCCGCCGAGCAGGACGTCGGGGTGGGTCAGCCGCGCCTGCTGCTCGGCGATGTCGGTCTCGCGGCCGCGGCTGGAGACATGGGCGGTGAACGCGGCCGGGGTCGCGTGCGGGACCGCGGTGGTGGTGACCACGCCGGTCGCCCAGCCGCGCGCCGCCGCGCGTTCGACCAGGGTCTCGACCGGCATCCGGTGGCGATCGATCCCGATCGAGCCGTTGTAGGTCCGGACCCCGGTCGCCATCGTGGTCGCTGCCGCCGCCGAGTCGGTGATGCCCGACGGCCCGCCGGTGCGGACCAGGCCCTTCGCCGGCAGCTGCTCCATCACCAGCGCCCCGACCACGCCGTGCCGGTACATCGACGCCACGTCGCGCTGGGCCTTGCCCATGCCGTCGCCGATCATGAGGATCACCACCGGCGCCGGGCCCGGCGGCGCATCGACCGCGGCGTCGATCGGGACCGCGGCGTCGTGGTCATCCGAGCTCGACCCCGGCCCGCCGCACGCGGCCCCAGCGACGACGAGCGCGAGCAGGCAACGACGCGGCATCGCCCGAGTATCGCTCAGGGCGCTGGCAACGTCGCGACGTACGCGAGGATCTCGTCCCACCGCAGCCTCAGCCGCGCCTCGGCCACCATCCGTACCGCCCCCGCGAAGGGCGCCTCGTCGCCGCCGAGATCGCGGAGGTCCTTCCACGCACGGCGAGTCCCCGGGGCTCGCGCTGCCGCCGATTGGATCTCGTCGCAGAGATCACGCGCGCGCGCGACGGCCCGCCGACGGTCGACGCGGAGCGTCTCGCGGTGGAGACCGCAGGTGCCGATCGTCGCTCGCCCTCGTTCGGTCGCACCGATCACCGTCCCCGTGCTCGGGTCGACCTGGAAGTGTCGCCAGGGCGCGGCGTCGTCGTAGCAGTTGAGCAGCAGGGGGCGGTGGCAAGCGTCGGTCTTGGTCGGCTTCCACCGGGGCGGCGGCAGCGGCTCGACAGGGAAGACGCCACCCTTGTACCGCCGGTTGCAGACCGTGCAGGCCAACAAGTAGTTGGTCCAAGCGTACGCGCGCCACCCGTAGCCCGTCGAGGAACGCGTGACGGTCTTGCGCGAGCCCTTCTTGATCCGCGCCAGACCGGGCTCGGCTTCGACTCCGCGCGCGGTCGCGTGGAGGTCGCGCACCTCGGCCTTGGGGGCGTAGTGCTCGACGTCGCCGTCCTGGGAGCTGGCGACGTAGCTCTCGCAGTAGCCGCACTTGCCGTGCTGGCTGGCGCTGAACGCGGCCTTGTGACGGCCCCACACGCGGTCGTCGAACGGACCCTTGGGCCCAGGGCGTGCGACTCCGTCGCCGAAGCCGACGGGCTGGGGCGGGCGCTCGAAGCGGATCATGCGCCCCTGGCTCGGACCTTGGGCTTCTTCGCCAGCGGCTTGGCCTTCGGCGTGGTCACGGACGATCGCGGCTTGTAGGGCTGCGCGCGCTCCCGTGCGGCCGGCGTCGGTGCGTCCAGCGCAGCGAGGCGAACCCGCACTTCATCGATCACACGCTGGCGGTCCGCGTCGGTGATGTCTCGTCGATTGCGCAGCTTCTCGTCGAGGAGCTCGGCAACGACCCCATGCGCGAGGCGCTCGGCCGACGTGTCGGCGAAGCCGTTGAGGCGTGCGCGCAGCTCCGTTTCCAGCGTCTTGCGCTCGGGATCGGCCTCGGGCCGCCCGGCGAGGAGCAGCGCGCGATGTTGGTCGAGCTTCTTCAACGTCGATTCGTCCAGGGTCGACGACAACCCGAACCAGTCGCCGGTCAGCAGGCGATCGGCGTCGAGCCCCGGCGGGACGTCGCGCTGGGCGATCGAGATCTTCCCGGCCTCGTCGCGCTGGAGGACGAACACCTCGCCGGGCTGGGTGCCGTGCAGCGTCAGCGGATTGTGGGTGGTGACGATGAACGTGGTCTTCGGGAACGCCTTGCGCAGCCGCGGGATGATGTCGAGCTGCCAGCGAGGATGCAGGTGCAGGTCGATCTCGTCGACCAGCACGACGCACGGCATGTCCTTCGCGAAGTTGCCGTCGAGCTTTCCGCTGTCGCGATACCGATGCGCCCACCGGGCGATGAGGTCGATCGTCCACCCGAGCGTCGTGAGGTAGCCGTCGCTCATCGCCGCGAGTGGAAGTCGCTGCCCAGTCGGCGACTCGAGCAGGATCTGGTCGCCCTCGACCAGGAGGCGCTCTCCACCGGGGAGGAGCGACGCCACGGTGGTCAGGACCGCCTCGAAGAATTCGCGTTCGCGCACACCGGATTGAGCGCGCAGCGCCTCCCGGCGCAGCCAGGTCTCGGCGTGGATCAGCCGCGCACCCGACGAGAAGAGGGTCTCGACGCCCACCGTGTCATCGAGCGGCACATCGCGCTCGACCCCACCAAGCGCGTTGCCACGCAGCGAGCCATAGGCGAACCCATCCCGGGCTGCCAATCCCATGGCGGGGGGCGCAGGAAAGCCGGGCCAGGAGATCGAGACACCTGGCACCATGAGGCCGGTACCTGACGTCCGACGATAGCCGGGGACGTGGCCGTCATCCAACCATCGGTCAACCTGCGTCCGCCGAGCGAGTGGAACCACCGCACTGCTCAGACATCGCAGCAGCGTCGTCTTACCGGTCCCGTTCTCCCCGAGCACAACGATCCACTGACCGCTGTCGGCCGACACGGGAGCCGGCACCTCGAAATGCAGGTGCTCGAAGATCCACGTACCCACGATCTCCACGCTGGTCAGACGAACCGGCGCGGCACCGGGACCACGCTCCGGCCGCACCAGCGGGGCCTTGCTGACCTTGCTCGCCATCGTCGCCTAGCCATGCTCGCACAGGTCGAGCCCCGCCGCCCCGAGGGAGATCACTCCGCGGGCGGAGCGGCGGCCGCGGCGGCCGCGGCGGCGGCGGCCTGGCGACGGCTCTCGAGGATCTTGACGAACGAACGGCCGCGGATCTCCTCGAGCGACAGCCCGGTGGCCAGGGCCTCGTCCTCGTGAACCGCGCCGCACGAGATGCCGCGCAGGAAGTAGTTGAGCAGGCCCTGGCCGGTGGCGGCGTCGTCGAACACGTCGCCGATCAGCGTGGCCTGCGCGGCCTTGCCCATGAAGTTCTTGAGCCGGGCCGAGGCCGCGGCCAGGCCCTCGAGGAAGAAGCCGTAGACCGCGCCGTAGCGGGTCGGCAGCTGCGCCGGGTGCAGGTCCCAGCCCTGGTAGAAGCCGCCCACCAGCGAGTGGCGGACGTCGGCGGCGTGCAGCCTCCAGGCGGCGGTGATCGCGGCCTGGTTCTCGGCCTTCTGCAGGTCGGTGAGCGCGCCCTTGTGCGGGCCGACCGGCATGATGTTGGTGGCGCCGTCGGACAGCGCGACCCCGGTCTGGGCGAAGCTGACCTTCATCAGGTGCTTCGCGAAGTCGCAGGCCTGGTGGCCCATGCGCTGGTGAGCGGCGGTGATGTCGCAGCCGGCGGTGTAGTCGTAGGTGCCGAAGTGGGCGCCGACCATGCGCTCGCCGGCCTCGTCGAGGAGCCGGGGCAGCATGATGCGGCCGCGCGGATCGATGAGGCAGTGGGTGGTCTCGACCATGATCTCGAGCTTGAGCGAGCCGGCCTCGAGCTCGAGCTGCTGCTCGAGGTTCTCGAGGACCCAGACCAGGGTCTTGACGTCCTCGGGGCTGGTGATCTTGGGCAGGGTGACGACGAAGTTGGCCGGCAGCCGGCCGGCGGTGGCGCCGACCAGCTCCGACACGAAGATGTCGAGGGTGCGCAGCGAGCGGGCCGCCAGCTCGCGCGACAGCGGCTTGATGCGGATGCCGATGAACGGCGGCAGGGTGCCGGCGTCGAGGCCGGCGGCGACCGCGAGGGCGGCGGCGGCGGCATGGCCGTCCTCCTCCTCGTCGGAGCGGTTGCCGTAGCCGTCCTCGAAGTCGATGCG
>JAYVSF010000451.1:0-4803 GCA_043775605.1 Myxococcales bacterium | reverse complement strand
ACGCACCCGCGCCGCCCTCGCGCGCGCGCGGCGACCCTCGCCCGGCGCCGATCGCCGGGCCCACGCGCTGATCGATCCGTGGCTGGCCGCGCTCCTCGCCGGCGAGCACGCCGTGCGCGAGCCCGCGCTCGCCGCGCTGCGCGCGTGTCGCGTGTTCGCCACCCTGCCCGGCCGCGACGCCGACGATCTCGCGGCCCGGGCCGGCCGCCGCTTCCTGATCGCCGGCGACGTGCTGGTGCGCGGTGGCGCGCCCGGCGACACGATGTTCGTGGTGATGAGCGGCGCGCTGGCGGTCGACGGCGACCGGACGTCGCTCGGGCCCGGTCGCATCGTCAGCGAGCTGGCGCTGATCACCGACGCGTCGCCCGCCGCCACCGTGCGCTCGACCACGCTGACCGAGGTCCTGGCGCTCGACCGTTCGACCTTCGACGCCGCGCGCGCGCGCTGGCCGGAGCTGGGGGAGGCCCTGTGCCACAGCCTCGAGGAGGCGCTGGCGTCCGGGCCGACGGCGCGCGCGGCCGGTAGAGTCGAGCGATGACGCGGTGGACACGGCGGCTCGCCGCGGCGACGGCGCTGGCGCTCGGGCTGGCGGGATGTCCGGCTGCGCAGGTGGGGACGATCTCGACAGCCCGACCCCGGCCCGAGCTGCGCTCGGAGCCTCAGGGCGACGGCAGCTCGGCGCCGGTGCGGCCGATGATCACGAACTCGACGCGGCGGTTCTTGTCGCGCGCGGTCTCGCTGGTGCTGCGCTCGAGCGGGCGGTCGTAGCCGAAGCCCTTGGCCTCGAGCCGGTCGTCGGCGATGCCCCGCTTGATCAGGTACTCGCGCACGCGCTCCGAGCGGAGCTGGCTCAGCGTCCGGTTCCAGTTCGGCTCGCCCTGATCGTCGGTGTGGCCCTCGACGCGGACCTTGAGATCGCCGTGGGCCTTGAGGATGCTGGCGACCGCGTTGAGCACCGGCTCGCTGCGGGTCTTGATCCGGGCGCGGTTGAGGTCGAAGAAGATCTTGTCGGTGATCACCACCGAGTCGCCCTCGACGAACGCCAGCGTCCGGCCGGCGTCGGGGCAGCCATCCTCGTCGTCGGTGCCGTTGAAGACCTCGGCCTCGATCGGGCACTTGTCGGCCTCGTCCGCGAGGCCGTCGCCATCGGCGTCGGTCTCCGGGCAGCCATCGGCGTCGGCGATGCCGTCCTGGTCCTCGGCCGCCTTCGGGCACTTGTCGGCCTTGTCGTCGATCCCGTCGCCGTCGGCGTCGGTCTCCGGACAGCCGTCATCGTCCTCGGTGCCGTCCCGGTCCTCGGCCTGGTCCGGGCACTTGTCGGCCGCGTCGGCGACGCCGTCGCCGTCGTTGTCGCCGTCGGGGCAGCCGTCCCCGTCCTGGAAGCCGTCCATGTCCTCGGCAGCCAGCGGGCACTTGTCGGCCGCGTCGGCGATGCCGTCGCCGTCGTTGTCGGCCTCGGGGCAGCCGTCGGTGTCCTCGTAGCCGTCGAGGTCCTCGGCCTGCCGCGGGCACTTGTCGTCCTCATCGGCGATGCCGTCGTGATCCGCATCGATGACCAGCGCCCTGGGCGGCGGCACCTTCTGGTCGATCCAGGCGAGCCCGGCCACTACCCGGAACGGCGCCGCGCCGTAGCCGGTGTTGAGCCCGGCGCCGCCGCCGACGTCGATGGCGATGTGGGGGGTAGCGAAGAAGCGCAGCGAGCCCAACGCCTCGGCCGGGCGCTCCTGGGTCCCGACGGCGGGCGCGCTGGCGTCCATCGGATCCGCGGGGGCGTTCATGAGCCCGACCCGGCCGTAGGCGGCCGCGCCGATCGCGAGCCGGCGGGGCATGAGCCAGACCTGGGCCGCCACCGACCAGGTCAACTCGTCGTCGAGGTAGAGGTCGGCGACCTTGACCGACTCCTGGCGGAACCGGTAGCCGAGGTTCACGCCGAAGTCGATCCGGCCCGTGCGGACGTCGAGCAGCAGGCGCGGATCGACGATCAGCCGGCGGTCGCCGATGAAGTCGGAGCCGCCGCTCGGGATCGAGACCCCGAGATCGGCCGCCAGGTTCATCGGGCCGGGCCGCGCGATCTGGAAGCGCACCCCGAGCTTGGGGCTGCCGACGCCGGCCGAGGCGACCGCCTCCTGGCCCATCTCCGGCGCGAAGTCGGTCGACTGGTGCAGCACCACCGGCAGGTTCATGCGGACGTCGAACCGGCCGAACCCGTAGAGCACACCGAGGTCGGCGCGCAGCCGCGCGTTGAGGATGTCGCCCTCGACCTGACAGTTGGGGTTGGTCGACGCCAGATCGCGCAGGCAGATCGACAGCGCCGGGCCGGCGTAGTGGAACGCGAGCCCGACCGCGAGGCTGCCCTTGGTCTGGGTGCGGGCACCGTCGACGAGGCTGATCTGGCCGGGGTCGGCCGACGCGGCGAACTGCTCGGGGTCGAACGCCGCGGTGTAGTCGAGGTTGATCTGCGCGGACGCCACGTGCAGCCCGACGATCAGGAGCCACAGGCCGAGACAGATCGAGATCGTACGGATGCGTCGCATGCTGAGCTCCTCCCGCGTGTGCTCGCAGCGAGCTTGCGAAGAGCTTAAAGGCGAATGGCGCCGGATTGGTGCGGAACCGGCAGCTACCTGCGCGCGAACGCGGCGCCGACGCGGCGACATGGCGGCGGCCGCCGTCGCGACGGGGCCCTCGCGTACGATAGGCCGATGCTGAACGTGTACTGGAAGCTCTGACCGCCACGCCGGGTCACCGCGCGGAGAGGAGCGGCGCAGATCTGGTCCATCGTGAACATCTGATTGCCGTGGCCCTCGCCGACATCGAGATAGAAGAGGTTCAGTCGGGGCGCGCGGGCTTGGTCAGCGTGCTCGTCGGCGAGCCGTGGTCGGCCGCGCCGTGCAGCACGTATTCGACGGTGACCCCATCGCAGTCGAGGTCGCCCACGGCGCGGGCCTCGTAGGTCTTGCCGTCGCTCTGGTACGAGTACTGGAAGTAGGACGGCTGGGTCAGCTCGAAACCGAGCGCGTCCCACGCCGGCACGCCCTGCCAATCGGAGGCGACGGCCGGGCACTTCTTGCCGGGGAACTCGCAGCAAGACCTGCTGGGCGTGAGGCCGACCGAGGTCGCCGGGAAGCTGGCGTGCTCGGCGAACTCGGCGTCCGCCGCCTTGCCGATGGCGTTCAGGTTGAGCTCGGCTTCGCTGCGCTTGCCCTTCTGCATGTAGTCCAGGAAGCTCGGGATCGCGACCGCCGCCAGGATGCCGATGGTCGGCACGATCATCATCCCGCCGCGGTTGCCCATCGCGCCGTAGTCGAGCTCGGCCTTGAGCTGGCGACCCGCGACCGCGAGGTCCAGCTTCGTCGACCACCGCCGCATGACGTCGGCGCCCATCACCATGCCGACGGCGGCGGCGAGCGGGACCGCGGGGTTGGTCAGCGCCATCGTCCGCTGCCGCTCGAGCTCGGCGACGGCCGCGCCGAGCTGCGCGCGAGCGAGCGACTGCAGCTTGCCCAGGCCGGCGGGATCGCCGATCAGCTTGGCGAGAACGTGATCGGTGCGCAGCGCGACCACCGCGCGCTCGACGCCGTACGCGGCGAAGGCGGCGGCGACCTCCGGCTTGCCCCGGAACTGCGAGGCCTCGGCCAGCGCGACCACGATCCCGCCGTCGGCGACGGCGTCGAACTCGGCCATCAGCGCGGCCCGGGTCGCGACGAAGTTCTTGGCCGGGGTCCGCGCGGCGGCCCGGGCGGCCTCGACGGCGGCCGGCAGCCCCAGCACGAGATCACTGCCGATGACCGCGGACGCCACCGGCAACTGCGCGACGGCCGGCGCCTGCGCGCCCGCGCCCAGCAGGATCACCGCAGGCGTCCCGTCACCGAGCAGGAACACGTTGACCTGACCGACGGCGGTGATGTCAAAGCCGGTCCGCGCGCGGACCAGCCCACCGACGTCGGTCCACAGCTCCTTCATCGCGTCCGCGTCCAGC
This sequence comes from Myxococcales bacterium, assembly GCA_043775605.1. Taxonomy (GTDB): domain Bacteria; phylum Myxococcota_A; class Polyangia; order Haliangiales; family Haliangiaceae; genus UBA2376. Next base: position 827 of record JAYVSF010000451.1, on the reverse strand, counting down.
CCCATCCCGGTCAGGCTCGCATCGGCGAGCGCCCGCACCGACGTCCCGGCGATGACCAGGGCCGCATCGCCCGGGATCGCGGCCGACAGCCGTAGCTTCGGCAGCTTCAGCGCGGCCCCGGTCGCGCCGCCGCCGCCCGGCTCGTCGCAGTCCTTCTTCTCGCAGCCCATCGCGACCACGGCGAGCGCCGCCGCCAGCCACACCGCCCGAAGGTTCGTCATCGCCCGGAGGTAGCGGAGGCACCGAGACGAGTCAAGGCCAGACCGAGCCGAGCGATGAGTTCGACGAGCACCTCCACTGCCCTCTGGCGATCAGCGGCCCGGCGAGGTCGCGACCGTGAGCCCGAGCGCACGCCAGCGCTCGGCGAGTGGCCCGGCGAGTGCGTCGAGTCCGGCCCAACCACTCCGGGCTGCAACCTTGCGAGCTTCGCCATCGCCCCGTGCTGCGTCCGGTCGGGTCAGGCGTCGCAGATCGGCGGCAGCGCTGCCAGCAGGCGCTCGACGGCGCTCTGGTCCGCGGCGGCGGCGAGTTCGACGGCCAAGGCGCGCAGCCGCGCCGGCTCATCACAAGCAGCGACGCGCGCCCTCAGCTCGTCGCGCGTCGGCCCGTGTCGATCGATCAGGGCGAGTACGACGCTGCGGACACCTTCGACCTCGCCCTCCTCCCGGCCCTCTTGCCGGCCGGCTTCCCGGCCCTCGCCGAAGTAGCGTCGCGCGAAGTCGCTCTGATACTCGTACTTGCCAGACTGCATCTCGTCCTCCAGGACTCGGCGCGCCGCCTCGTTCAACGAGGCCCACACCAGATCATAGCAGAGCCCGGCCGGCGCC
>JAYVSF010000450.1:0-3759 GCA_043775605.1 Myxococcales bacterium | reverse complement strand
GTCGGCCGCCGAGGTCAGCGCGATCGCGGCGGCCCGGGTCGAGCTCGGGGTCAGCGCCGCGTTGGTCGCCGCCGCCCTCGAGGCGGTCGCGGCCGTGCTCGGCTACGAGCCCGATGGCCGCTACGACCGCCAGGCCCGCCGACACTCGAGCACGCGACCGCTGCGGGTGATGGCGCTCTGACCCGAGGACATCCATGGCCGACCTGTTCGCTCTCCTCAACCTCGGCGCGGCCGGCCTCGCGGCCCAGCACGCCGGGGTCACCGTCGCGGCCAACAACACCGCGAACGTGAACACGCGCGGCTACTCGCGCCAGCGGCTCGATCTGCGCGCGGGGCTGGCCGCGCCCCTGGTCGGCGGCGTGGTCAGCGGCAGCCCGCAGCGCGTCGGCAGCGAGCTCCTGGCCCGGCGCGAGCGAGCCGGGCAGGCCGCGCTCGGTCGATCCGGCGCCCACGCCCCGGCACTCCTCGATCTCGAGGCCGGGCTCCTGGCCGGCGGCCCGGCGATCGACGCCCACCTCGGTCGGCTGTGGTCCGGCCTCGAGCGGGTGGCGGCGATGCCGGGCGACCCCGTGGTCCGCGACGCCGCGGTCGCCGCCGCCGGTGGGCTGGCCGATTCGCTGCGCCAGCGCGCGGTCGCGGTCGCGAACGCCCGCACCGAGGCCGACGCCCGGATCGGCGACCTCGCCGGCCAGGCCAGCACGCTGGCCCAGGAGATCGCCGAGACCAACCGCGCGATCCGGATCAGCGGCGATCCGGTCCTGCGCGATCGTCGTGACGTCGCCGCCGGCAAGCTCGCCGCCCTGATCGGCGGCGAGGGTCGCATCGATCCCGACGGCCAGCTGCGCTGGGTCCTACCCGACGGCGGGGTGGTGGTCGACGGCGACCACGCCGCGACGTTGGCGGCCACGCCCGATCCGGTCACCGGCTTTCGCAAGCTCGAGCTGGTCGATGGCAACCAGCGCCGCGACCTCACCGCGTCGCTCGACGGCGGGGCGCTGGCCGCCGAGCTCAGCTTCCGCGACGTCGACGCCGCCGCCACCGCCGGCCGGCTCGATCAGCTCGCGTTCGATCTGACCGCCAAGGTCAACGGCGTCCATCGCGCCGGCGCCGGCCTCGACGGCGTCGTCGGGCGCGACCTGTTCGTGGCCCAGGCCGTCATCGCCGGCGCCGCGTCGCGCATGGCGGTCGACCCGGCGATGGTCGCCGACTCCCGCCGGCTGGCCGTGGCAGCGCCCGGGACCGGCCCCGGCGACAACCAGGGCGCCCTGGCGCTGCTCGCGCTGCGCGATCAGGCGCTGACCAACAACGGCACCCAGACCTTCGGCGACGCCGCGGTCGATCTGGTGGCCAGCGTCGGTCGCCAGGCCGCCGACGCCCAGGCCGCGGTCACTGGCGACGACGCGATCGCCCAGCACCTGGCCGGGCTGCGCGACTCGCTCTCGGGCGTCGATCTCGACGAGGAGCTGGGCAAGATGGTCTCGTTCCAGCACGCGTCGGAGGCGATGACCCGGTTCCTGTCGACGATCGACGGGATGCTGACCGACCTCTTGACCCGCCTCTGATCGCGCCGATCGCGCCGATCGCCGCTGGCCCCGTCCGCGCCTCGATCCAGGAGTCCTCCGTGCGCATCACCGCTCATCGCATGCTCGAGCTGGCCGGTCAGGCCACCAGCAAGGCCCAGTCCGACGTCGCCGAGCTCACCGGTCAGCTGACCTCAGGCAAGCGGGTCGAACGTCCGTCCGACGATCCGGTGGCGTGGTCGCACGCCCGCCGGCTCGAGCAGCGGCAGACGATCAGCGTCGGTCGCGGCGAGGGCGCGGACCTGGCCCGCGATCAGCTCGGCCTGACCGAGCAGGCGCTCGGCACGATCGGCGGGCTGGTGGCCGAGGCCAAGCAGTACGCGGTCCAGGCCGCCAGCGGCTCGCTGGGCGCGACCGATCGCCGGGCGCTGAGCGCGACCGTGTCCGGGCTGTTCGACGCGGCCCGCGCGGCCGCCAACACCCGCGGCATCGGCGGCGAGTACCTGCTGGCCGGCAGCCTGAGCGGGGTCGAGCCGTTCAACGCCGCCGGGGTCTACGCCGGTGACGCCAGCACCCGCACGATCGAGACCGCCGAGGGCGGCACCTCGGTCGCCACCGTGCCCGGCTCGGTGCTGACCGCGGCCGCCGGCGTCGACGTCTTGCCCGCGCTCGGCCGCCTGGTGGTCGCGCTCGGCGCCAACGACCTGCGCGGCATCCAGAGCGCGATCGACGAGCTGTCGACCGCTCACGATCAGGTCAGCAAGGCCCGGTCGACGGTCGGCAGCCTGACCGTGATCCTCGCCGACGCCGCAGCCGCCCGCGGCCAGCTCGAGGACACGCTGCAGGCCCGGGTCGCGGCCCTGACCGAGATCGACGTGGTCCACGCCGCCGGCGAGCTGGCCCAGCGGACCCGCGCCCTCGAGGTCGCGCAGACCGTGAATGGCCGGCTGGCCCAGCTCCTGGGGCAGCACTAGTGAGCCTTGGCGAACGATCAACAATGACTCTGGGTGCTCGGGGTCACGAGCGGGGCTCGGGGTCTGCCTTCCTCGGCGGTCGGTCGACGAATGCAGTCCAGATTCCCATTTCTCGCACCTGGCACGCCGTTCGCGCGTTCCCCGCGCGGTCCGGCGCACCCCCCGCTTGATCGGCTCCGGAATCGGGCGACCCAGGAACCTGAGAAGCGCAGCAACAACGAACCGGAGTCCTCGAATCCATGGCCATCTCAGTCCTCACCAACGTCGCCTCGCTCAACGCGCAGCGCAACCTCGCCTCCACCCAGTCCGCCCTGTCGGCATCGATCGGACGCCTGTCGTCCGGCATGCGCATCAACCAGGCCTCTGACGACGCCGCCGGCCTCGGCATCAGCGAGAACCTCAAGGCCGACCTGCGGAGCCTCGGCCAGGCCCAGCGCAACGCCAACGACGGCGTGTCGCTGACCCAGATCGCGGAAGGCTCGATGAACGAGATGACCGGCCTGGTCACCCGCATGCGCGAGCTGTCGGTGCAGTCGGCCAACCAGACGCTGGGCTCGACCGAGCGCGGCTACATCCAGACCGAGTTCGGCCAGCTCCGCAACGAGATCAACCGCATCTCGGCGGTCACCGAGTTCAACGGCCAGAAGCTGGTCGACGGGTCGGCCTCGGCCGGCCTCAGCTTCCAGGTCGGCATGCAGGACACCGCCAACGACCGGATCGCGATGTCGGTCACCAAGCTGACCACCTCGACCCTGGGCTCGGCCTCGCTGCACATCGCGTCGGCCACCTTGTCGACGGTCACCGGCGCCCGCGCGGCGCTCGCGGTCTTCGACAAGGCGATCGACCAGCTGTCGACCGCGCGCTCGAAGGTCGGCGCGGTCCAGAACCGCATGCAGGTCACGATCAGCAACCTGGCCGTGGTCTCGGAGAACCTGGCCGCCGCCAACTCGCGCATCCGCGACGTCGACGTGGCGGCCGAGAGCTCGAACCTGACCAAGTCGCAGATCCTCAGCCAGGCTGGCCTCGCCGTCCTCGCCCAGGCCAACCAGATCCCGAACTCGGCGCTGTCCCTGCTGCGCGGGTAGTCCGCGTGAGCCTGCGCTCGTGACCTCGACGTTCCGCTGACCCTTTCGAGCCCGCCACCATGCCGATCATCAACTTCAACGGTCTGGCCACCGGGCTCGACACCGGGGCGATGATCGACCAGCTGGTGGCGGCCGAGAAGACTCGGGGGAACGTCTACCACCAGCGCATCAGCGACCTGA
>JAYVSF010000449.1:0-8431 GCA_043775605.1 Myxococcales bacterium | reverse complement strand
GGCGCGACGACCATCTGCATCGCGCACGCCAAGGCCAGACCGGCCACCAGCGGCCACGCCGAGCCGACCGCGGCCTGCCACAGCGGCCGTCGGTGGCGCGCGACGCGATCGCCGAGGCTGGCGACCACCGTCCGCGGCTCTGCGCCGGCACCGCTCATACCTTCTCCACCACGGCCTTGCCGAGGATGCCGCTGGGCTTGAGCAGCAGCACCGCGATCAGCACCGCGAACACGTAGACGTCCTTGTGCGCCGACGACAGGTAGCGGGCGCCGAACTGCTCGATGGTGGCGATCAGCAAGGCGCCGATCGCCGCGCCGCGGACGTTGCCGATGCCGCCGACCACCGCCGCGACGAAGGCCTTGAGCCCGAGCAGCACCCAGGTGGTGTCGGCGGTCTGCGGGATGTTGTCGCGCCGGGCCGCGAACAGCACCCCACCCGCGGCCGCCAGCATCGAGCCGATGACGAACGTGATCGAGATGACCCGGTTGACGTCGATGCCCATCAGCGACGCGACCCGCTCGTCGAACGACACCGCCCGCATCGCCTGGCCGAGCCGGGTCCGGTAGATCAGCCACTGCAGGGCCAGGACCAGCACCAGCGCGGTCACGACCACGACGACGTCGACGGTCGGCACCGCCAGCTTGCCGACGTGGAACAAGGGCTCGTTCGAGACCAGACCCTTGATGTCGCCGGGCTGGGTGCCGAACGCGGCCTTGAGCTGCCCGGTGTTCTGCAGGAACAGCGACACGCCGATCGCGGTGATGAGCACGTTGAGCCGCGGCGCCCGCCGCAGCGGTCGGTAGGCCAGCGCCTCGATCGTGAAGCCGAGCGCGCCGCACACCACCATCGACGCCAGCATCACCAGCGGCAGCCCGAACCACGGCGCGTCGGTGGCGGCCCAGCCCAGCGAGGTCGCCAGGGTCAGGCCGATCCAGCCGCCCCAGGTGACGATGTCCGAGTGGGCGAAGTTGATGAAGCGGAGGACGCCGTAGACGAGCGTGTAGCCCAGCGCGATCAGGGCATACAGGCTGCCCAGCGCGAGGGTGTTGACCAGGATCTCGAGGAAGCCGGACACGTCGGATGGGCGATCGCGAGCAGCGGTGGCGGATCAGCGAGGGCTCGGCGAGGCCCTAGCGAGGATCGATGCCGGTGACGAACGTCGACTGGCCGCCCTTGATCTGCAGGATCACCGCCTGCTTCCGGGCGTCGCGGTTCTCGTCCATGGTGATCATGCCTGTCACGCCCTTGAAGCCCTTGGTCTCGGCGATGGCCCGGGCGAGGGTCTCGCCGTCGAGCGACGGCGCCCGGTCCATGGCGTCGAACAGGACCCGGGCTGCGTCGTAGCCGAGCGCGGCCAGGCCGTCGGGCACCGCGCCGTACTTGGCCTGGTAGTTGGCGACGAAGGCCTGGACCTCGGGTCGCTTGTCCTCGTGGCTGTAGTGGTTGGAGTAGTAGCTGCCCTCGATGGCGTCGCCGCCGAGCTCGGTCAGCTTGGCCGAGTCCCAGCCGTCGCCGCCGAGGAACGGCACCGTGATGCCGAGCTTGCGGGCCTGGCGCGCGATGTTGGCGACGTCGGTGTAGTAGCCGGGCAGGAAGATCGCGTCGGGGCCGCTGTCGCGGATGGTGGCAAGCTGGGCGGCGTGGTCGGAGTCGCCCTCCTTGTAGGTCTGCTCGCTGGCGATGATGCCGCCCATCTCGGTGAACGACGCCTTGAAGTTCTTGGCCAGGCCGATCGAGTAGTCACTGGCCTGGTCGTAGAACACCGCGACCTTGGCGGCCTTGAGGTTGTCGTGGGCGAACTTGGCGACCACGTAGCCCTGGAAGCCGTCGACGAAGCAGACCCGCGAGATCATCGGGCCGATCTGGGTGACCGCCTCGTTGGTCGACGACGGGGTGATCATCGGCACCTTGTAGTGCTGGGCGACCTCGCCGCCGGCGATCGACAGCTTCGACGCCACCTCGCCGAGCAGCGCGGTGACGTGATCCTGCGTGATCAGGCGGGTGACCGCGGCGCCGGCCTCCTGGGCCTTGCCGGCGGTGTCGAGAGTCTTGAGCTCGATCGTGCGGCCGCGGACGCCGCCCGCCGCGTTGCGCTCGTTGACCGCGAGCCGGATGCCGTTGTCGGTCGACTGGCCGAACGTGGCCTGGGCGCCGCTGATCGAGCCGTAGTGACCGACGACGATCGGGCCGGTCGGGGCGGTGCCGCCCGGGCCCTCGTTGTTGCCGGCCTTGGCCGACTGGTTGCGCTTGCGCTCGCAGCCGGTCGCCGCGAACGCGCCGACGACAGCGACGGCCACGACCAGCGCCGGGACCAGCGCCCGGCGAGAATGGGCCGCGCGCGCCACACGACCAGCTCGCCAACCGTTGAGATTCACGGCGTTCTCCATGGTTGGTCATGGGTAATCCGACCGGGCGCGGCAAGTCAACCCCCCGTCCGACGCCCCGGAGGACGTCGGCGCGGCGCCAGGCCCGATCACCATTCGTGGCCGGGACACGCAACCGCGGACGGGTCGGGCCGATAGCCCCGGCAACCCGATCCGCGAACCGCCCCGCGGTCCGCCAAACCAAAGGATGCCCGATGCCCTCGCTCCGCCGCATGAACCGCCCTGCCCTGGCCGCGCTCGCAACCACCCTCGTCGCTGGCCTCGCCGCCCCGCCGCGGGTCGCCCACGCCGACGATGACAAGGCCGAGCTCCTGGTCGAGCTGGCCGGCTTCGAGGACGCCATCGCCAGCGCCAAGGAGGACGGCGACCGCGCCGGCGACGCCTTCGGCCGACCCGCCCGCGACTGCGACGACGTCCTGGCCCGGCTCGCGGCGCGCGGCGTGAGGCCGACCGACGTGTGCCGGACCTACGCGTCGTGGCAGGCCGCGGTCGAGGCCGCCGGCGTCGTGGCCGAGGCCGGCACCAACCTGGCGACGACGTCGGTCCTGACGGCCGGCCAGGCCAGCGAGGCGTTCGCGGCCACGTTCGGCCAGAGCGCCGCCGCGTGCACGGCCGCCGTCGACCACGCGCTGGCCGCGGGCGTGCCGGCCGGGCTCGCGGTACGGATCCGATCGAACCTCGGCGACGACGCGATGACCCTCGCCGCAGCCCGCACCGCGATCTGCGACCCGCTGGCGGCGTGGGCCCGCGAGTTCGGCCCGGCGACGATCGCGGCCCGGCACGCCCAGGAGGCCGCCGCCCGCGAGCGCTACAGCAAGTTCGGCGCGGCCGGCGATCGGCTGTCGTGGCTGGCCTACTACGACGCCGACGGCCGCGGCACCACCTGGTACCTGCCCGGCTGCAAGGCCGAGAGCGAGCCGAAGAAGCTGGCGAAGGCGCCGGTGCTGATGCAGTGGTGGACCGCCGACGACGGCACCATCACGATCCGGCGCTTCCGGTTCAAGGCCAACAAGCTGGTCGGCGACACCAGCCGCGCGTTCGCCACCGCGGCTGCGGCCCACGCGGGTTGCCGGTGAAGGAGGCTGCCATGACCACCCTCACCACCAGGATCACCACCTCGCGCGTCGCGCACGGCGGGTCCGCCCTCGCGCTGGCGCTCGCGCTCGTCGCCTGCGGCGGCGTCAAGCTCGGCGATCGCACGCTGGTCGCGCCGGTGGCGGGACCGACGACACCGGACCTGGTCGAGGTCTCCGCGATCCGCGGCGACGGCACCAGCGTCGACGACGACCACGGCTACGGCGCCAGCGTCCGCGCACAGCCCCGGGTCACCGCCGACCCCGCCGTGCGCGCGGCCCGCGCCGCCACCGGCTGCTTCGTCGCCGACTGGCACCCCAACGATCGCGCCAACCCGTCGTCGGCCCCGATCGATCCCTGGCGCGCGGTCGACCACGGCCGACCGCGGGTGCTGCCGCACGCCACCGGCCCGTACGTCGACAGCGATCAGGTCCGCTGCGACGCTGCCCACGATCACTGCCTGCTCGACTGCGCGTGGCTGGTCACCACCTCGCAGCCAACGGCCACCAGGCTGGCGCTGGCCTACGAGCGGGTGGCTACCGCCGACGGCTTCGACCGGGTCGGCACCGACGAGGCGTTCGTCGCCTACCGCTCGCTGCCCGTGACCCGGCGTGACCTCGACGTCGGCGCGCTGGTCCTGGTGCTCGAGGGCCTGCCGCCCCTGGATGACGTCTGGACGCTCGGCCGGGTCGAGTCGATCGACTGGGCCAGCGAGGTCCTGCACGTGCACGGACAGCGGCGCGACTACCCCCTCGCCAGCGCCCGGATCGCGGTGCTGTCGTACACGCGCGGCGGCAAGGTCGAGGTCGTCGGCGGACTGCGTCCCGACCAGCTCGTCATTCGCCCCGACGAGCTGTTCCTGCCGCGCGCCCGCGACGCGGACCAGGCGGGCGACGACGCGGGCGCGTCCGACGACGGCGACCCCGACGACAGCGACGCCGAGTAGTCAGCGGTCGAGGCGATCGAGGTCGACGCGCGGCAGCGGCCCGGTGTCGCCGAGCGCCAGCGCGTCGGTCGGCACCGCGTCGCTCGGCGCCTCGTCGGCCAAGCCGGCCGGCACCCCGTCGGCGGCCTGAGCGGCCGGCGGCGGTACCGTCGAGGCCCGCTCGATGGCCCGGCGTCCGCTGTCGTGGGCGCGGCGCTCGTCGCTGACGATCGGGATCACCGGCACCGGGGTCAGGCCCGGATCGGTCGCGTCGGTGCCGCGGGCGTGGCTGCCGGCCGGCGTCACCACCAGCATCGGCGCGGTCGCCCGCCCCGCCTGGGGATCCGGCTCCGGCTGGGTGCCGCGCCGCGCCCGCGCCGCCGCCATCGGATCGAACCCGAGCCGGTCGGCGTCGATCGCCGACAGGTTCTCGGTGCGCTCGTCGCCGTCGAAGGCGTCGGTCTCCTGATCGTCACCGCCGACCGGCGCGGTCTCGTCGGGCTCGATCGTGGCCGGCACGCCCTCGTGCAACTCGACGACCCGGACCACCACGCCGGTGATGTTGTCGTGGCCGCCGCGCTCCTTGGCGGTCTCGACCATCCCGCTCAGGGCCTTGCCGACCTCGTCGTCGCTCAAGGTCGTGGCGATCTCCTGGTCGGCCAGGAAGTAGTCGTGCAGCCCGTCCGAGCACACCAGCAGGCGATCGCCTTGGTGGAGCTGGAGGTGGGCCATCTCGACCCCGACATCGGCCGCGACCCCGATCGCGTTGACCAGCACGGTCCGGTACGGCGAGACCATCGCCTCCTCGATCGTCAGCTTGCCCTCGATCACCAGGACCTCGGCCACGGTGTGATCGGTGGTGAGCTGCGACGCCTTGCCGTCGCGGATCAGGTACGTGCGGCTGTCGCCGACGTGGGCGACGAAGGCCTCGTGGCCGGCGACCAGCACCACGTCGAGCGTGGTGCCCATGCCGGCCTTGTCGCTCTCCTTGGCGCCACGCTGGAACACCGCCTGGTGGGCCGACAGCACTGCGCTCTGCAGCAGCTGGACCAGCGCCCGCCGGCTACCGTCGCTGGGCCGCTGGGTGAAGGTCTCGATCAGCGCACCGGCGGCCTCGAGGCTCTTGCGCACCGAGTCGACCGTCATCGCGCTCGCGACCTCGCCGGCGGCGTGGCCACCCATGCCGTCGGCCACGATGAAGAACCGGTGCGCCGCATCGACGTGCGCCGAGTCCTCGTTGTGGTCGCGCACCATCCCAACGTCGGTCAGCATCACCGCGTCGAGTTTCAAGAGTGGTTCCTCATCGGTTGGGGTGCGACGGAGCAATGCTCCGCGTCGGTGAATCGTGCCCCCGCGCCCGCGTCCAAGTCCAGTGCCATCGGCTGCCTTCGACCGACCCGGGCCCGCACGCCCGTGACGAATTGACGCCCCGACGGCCAGCAGACTAGCTTCGCACCACCACCTGCGCTCGCTCCCGGAGACCAAATGGCCAAGAAGCAGCTCGATCGTCGCACCTTCCTCGCCGGCACCGCCGCCGCCGCCACGCTCGCCACCGTCGGCGGCATGGGGACCGCGGCCGCCGACGACAAGTTCGAGCTGAAGATCGCGACGGTCGCGCCCGACCGCACGCCGTGGGCCGAGCTGCTCAAGACCTACAAGAAGACGATCGAGGCCGCGTCCAAGGGTCGGATCAAGGTCCGGGTCTTCCTCGGCGGGACGATGGGCGACGAGAACGAGACCGTGCGCATGACCGCGCGCGGCCAGCTCAGCGGGGTCGGGGCCTCGACCGGCGCGGTCGCCAGCCTGGTCGAGGAGCTGGCCGCGATCGAGATCCCGTTCCAGTTCGCCAGCGCCAACGAGGCCGACTACGTCCTCGACAAGTATCTGCTGACCGACATGGAGGCCCGCTTCAAGAACAAGGGCCTCATCCTCGGGTTCTGGAGCGAGAACGGCTTCCGCCACTTCGGCGCCAGCTTCCCGATCAAGGGGCCGGGCGACCTCAAGGGCAAGAAGATGCGGTCGCAGGAGAGCTACGTCCACATCGAGATGTGGAAGGCGCTCGAGGCCAGCGCCCAGGCGATCCCGACCACCGAGGTCACCACCGCGCTCAAGACCGGATCGGTCGAGGGCTTCGATCAGGCGCTCCTCTATATGGTCGCCGGCGCCTGGCACACGTCGATCAAGTACCTGACCCTGTCGGCCCACATCTACCAGCCGGCGGTGATCGCGTTCAACAAGGACTGGTTCGACAAGCTGCCGGCTGACCTCCAGACCTTGCTGCTGGTCGAGGGCCGGAAGATCACGCGGCAGGGCCGCGACGCGATCCGCAAGATGAACCCGGCCCTGGTCAAGATCATCCAGAAGGCCGGAGTCGAGGTGACGCCGCTGTCCGACGCCGGGCGCAAGGCGTTCATCGCCAAGACCGCGGGCGTCGCCGGCAAGGTCAAGGCCAAGAGCGCCGACAGCGCCGCGGTGGTCGGGCTGATCCAGTCGGGCATCGCCGACTTCCGGGCCAAGGCCGGCGGCCGCAAGTAACGCGCCGCCGAGCACGCCGGGCCCGCGCCGGTTCCGCTACCATGGCCCGATGGCAGACGAACCCGGGGCGCCGTGGACGCCGACCTATCCCGCGATCCGGCGGATCGACGAGCTGTGGCACAAGGGCGAACGCCTGCTGTGCGGCGGGCTGTTTCTGTTCATGGCGCTGATGGTGTTCGCGTCGGTGGTGACCGAGACCTTCGGCAACCGCCATCGCTGGAGCGACGTCGCCATCCTCGCCGGGGTGTGCGTGCTCGCGGTGCGGACCCGGGCGGTCAAGCCTGGTGAGACCGCGCGGTCGTGGCCGAGGTCGCTCGCGCTCGCGGCGGCCGTCACGGTGGCGATCGCGGGCGCGGTCTACGTCTACACCGAGCGTTACCCCGGCGGTTTCATCTGGGCCCAGAAGCTGGCCCTCGTCATCATGATCTGGGTGTCGCTGCTCGGCGCGTCGATGGCGACCTACGAGCGCTCGCACCTGTCGCTCGAGTTCGGCGAGAAGCTGTGGCCGGCATCGATCGTCCACCTGGTCAAGGCCCTGGCCCTGGCCCTGGCCTCGGCGTTCTGCGCCGCCGCCATGCTGCTCGCGATCGCCCTGGTCCAGCACCAGCGGGCCGAGGGCGCGCCGGTGGTCGCCAACGACTGGCTGCCGACCTGGGCGGCGTTCGTGATCGTGCCCTACGCGTTCGGCGCGATGGCGGTCCGCCTGCTCGCCCAGTCCTACACCACCGTCACCCGCACCAGCGAGCCCGTCGAGGAGCGGCTGCCGTCATGATCGTCCTCCTCGTCATCCTCGGCCTCGCCATCGTCGGCGCCCCGCTGTTCGTGATCGTCGGCGCCGGCACCGCCGCGGCGTTCGCGTCGCTGACCGGCCTCATCCACGGCTTCTACGATCTCGGCGGCTGGATGATCGATCCGTTCGAGAGCCTGATGGGCAAGGATCAGTTCCTCGCCATCCCGCTGTTCATCGCCTCGGGCGCGATCATGACCGAGGGCGGCATGGCCCGCCGGCTGGTCGAGGTCGCGCGCGCCGCGCTCGGCTGGCTGCCGGGCGGGCTCGGCATCACCTCGGTGTTCGCGTGCATGGTCTTCGCCGCGATCTCCGGCAGCTCGCCCGTCACGCTGATCGCGGTCGGCTCGATCATGTTCCCGGCGATGGTCAAGGCCGGCTATCCCGAGAACTTCTCGCTCGGCCTGGTGATGACCGCCGGCTCGCTCGGCTGCCTGGTGATGCCGTCGCTCATCCTGATGATCTACTCGCTCGCGGTGATGGGCGCCGGGGTGGCGTCGGTCGACAGCTCGGACATGTTCCTGGCGTCGTTCATCCCGGCGGTCGCGGTGATGCTGGTGCTGTGCGGCTACTCGTTCGCGGTCGGCATGAAGTTCACCGCCCGCGAGCCGTTCTCGATCCGCCGGCTGGCGACCGCGTTCCGCGAGGGCATCTGGGCCCTGATGCTGCCGATCATCATCGTCGCCGGCATCTACACCGGCAAGTTCCCGCCGTTCAAGGCCGGGG
>JAYVSF010000448.1:0-6351 GCA_043775605.1 Myxococcales bacterium | reverse complement strand
CCGAGCTCCTGGTTCTCGGCGAAGTAGCCCTGGATGCGGCGGGCCGACAGCCGCCATAGCTCGGCGTCGGCCGAGACCTCGGCCCGACACGACCGCGGCAGTCCGGTCAGCGCGCCCAGCTCGCCGATCAGCGCCGGCGGCCGCAGCCGGTAGACGTCGTCGGCTGGCCGGACCAGCGTGACCTCGCCCGAAGCCAGCAGGTATAGCTCGGTCGCCGGCTCGCCGAGGTCGAACAGCGAGCGATCGGGGCGCAGCTCGGCCGTCTCGAACAGGGCGCTGATCTCGCCCAGCTCGTCGTCGGAGAAGCCGCGGAACAGCGGGACCAGACGCAGGTGGTCGACGCGAGGACCCATGGCCGGCACTGTATCCCACTGGCCCCGGGCCGGGGCCCCGACCGACGATCGACGGACGATCGCGCTACGCGGCCGAGATCGACGCAACCTCCGGCCGCCGCGGTTGTCGAAGCCTCGTGAGCGAGGTCCCGCCGCGGTTGCACCGGTCTGCGTCCGCGCGCAGGCTGTGGGCGGTGTTGCGGGCCTCGCCGATCGCCGCCTGGATCCTGTACGCGCTGATCGGCATGTGCGGTGCCGGGACCCTGGTGCTGGTCGCGTGCGACGGTGAGGCCCACCCCGACCACACGCCTGCCCCTCCTCCGCGCGCGAAGAAGTCCGCCGCTCGGCCAGCGCCGACCGTCGACGCCGGCGCGCCGGCGCCACCGCCAGCGTATGAACTCTATCCCGACCTCGGCGCCGCGCTGCAGGCCGTGACCCGCGACCACCCGCGGGTGATCGGCATCGGCGAGCTGCACAGCCGCACCGATCGGCCCGCGCCGACGGTGTCCGCCCTCGCCCGCCTGTCGTCGGAGGTGCTGCCCGCGATCGGCGATCGGGTCTCGGACCTCGTGATCGAGACCTGGACCGTCGACCCGACCTGTCAGAAGGGCGTGGCCGCGTCGCACCAGATCGAGTCGAACATGAAGCGCCCGGCGTCGACCAAGAGCGAGATCGGCGCGCTGTTCGGCGTGACCCGCGAGCGCTCGATCACCGCCCACGTGATGCGCCTGACCTGCGACGACCTGGCCGCGCTCGCCAACGACGCCGGCGTCGACGCCGAGCGCCTCCTGACGCTGGTGACCCGCGAGCTCGACCGCATCACTCGCAGCGCGGTGCGCTACCGCGACGAGCACCACGAGAGCCGGCCGCTGATCCTGGTCTACGGCGGCGCCCTCCACAACGACCTCTACCCGTTCGAGAGCACCAAGGCCTGGAGCTACGCGCTGGCGGTCGACGCCGCCACCGGCGGCCGCTACGTCGAGGTCGACCTCTACGCCCCCGAGCTGGTCGAGGGCGACCCGCTGTACGAGCACGAGCGCTGGTATCCGCTGCTGCAGCAGGACACCCACGGCGTGATGCTGATCGAGCGCGCGCCGCGGTCGTACCTCGCGATCCTGCCGCGGTCCTGATCGGTCGATCGAACCCTGATCCGCCTGGATTCACGAGGACGTGAGTCACAAGGAAGCCCGGGCCGACTCCTACCGTGAGATGCGAGGAAGCTCCATGCGCGACCACGACCATCCGGCCGAGCTCACCCAGGACAGTCACGCGACCGAGGGCGGCGCCGCGGGCAAGACCCCGCGGACCGCGCGGCTGCAGCGCAAGGGCGACGGGGCCGTCGGCGGCGATGCCAGCGCGGTGGTCGCGGGCCTGGCTGGCAGCACCGGCGCGGCGTTGCCCGACGCCACCCGCGGCCGGTTCGAGAGCAGCCTCGGGGCCGACCTCTCGGGCGTCCGCGTCCACACCGGCGCCGACTCGGCCGCGGCCGCCGACCAGCTCGGGGCCCGCGCGTTCGCGACCGGCCAGGACGTCCACTTCGGCGCCGGCCAGTACCAGCCCGACGATCCGTACGGCATGCACCTGCTCGCCCACGAGGTCGCCCACACCGTGCAGCAGGGGCCGGGTGGCGCGCCGCAGTCCAAGCTCGAGGTCAGCCAGCCCGGCGACGCGCTCGAGCTCGAGGCCGATCGCGCGGCCGACGCGATGGTCACCGGCGCACCGACGGCGGTGAGCAGCGGCACCGCGGCGGCGGCGCGCAAGCTCCATCGGTCCGAGGCCGCGGCACCGGCGGCGGCCGGCAACCCGACCGGTGCGCCTGCGCCTGAGGTTCCTGCCGCGGCGGCGCCCAGCGGCTCCCGGCCGATGCTGCGGGTCGGCTCGCGCGGCGCCGCGGTCGAGGAGCTGCAGCGCGCGCTCAACGCTGCCGGTCAGGCCTGCGCGGTTGACGGTTCGTTCGGCCCGGCGACCCGGACCGCAGTGATCGCGTTCCAGCAGGCGCACGGCCTCGGCGCCGATGGCGTGGTCGGTCCGCAGACCTGGGGCGCGCTCGGTGGCGCTACCCCGGCGGCCGCGCCGGCCGCGAACGGCAACGCGGCGACCCCGGCCAGTGGCAACGCGGCCCCGGCCAGTGGCAACGCGCCCGCAGCGCCCGCACCCGGCGCGAACCACGCCGCGCCGGCCGGACCGCAGGGTGCCGGTCCCGCGGCTGCCGGCCCCGAGCACGCCGGCCCGGAAGCCGCCGTTCCCGCGGCGGCGCCGGCCAGCGACAACCCGATCCGCGCCGCGATCGTCTCTGCGGCCCGCGGCAAGATCGGCACGGTCTACTCGGACAACTCCGGCCCCGCCGACGAGACCGGCGACAAGACCCGTCAAGGCTGGGAGACCCTCACCGAGATCTTCGACGTCGGGTTCCCGTCGTTCCCCAAGAAGATCATCAAGTACATGAAGTACGGCAAGAACAACGGCGGGCCGGGCTCGAGCCCCAACGGCCTGGTGAGCTGGTGCGGCATCTTCGCAACCTGGGCCGTGCGGGTCGGCGGCGGCACCGCCGGCACGTGGGAAGGCGGCCCGCGCGTCAGCACCGCGTCGAAGTTGACGGCCCATCCCAAGCCTGGCGACGTCGGCTACTTCACCAAGAACGCCCACCACTGCATCATCGCGGCGGTCGAGGGCGATCGCATCGAGACCATCGACGGCAACAGCTACGACAGCGACAGCGGCGGCAACGGCGCGATCACCTCACGCTGGCGCAGCAAGGGCGACTTCGCCGCCTTCTACCGTCAGGTCGACGGCGACTGATCGACACGACATGTCGAGGCTTTGATCGACACCTCTTTGCGTCGCATGGGGTTCGGGTTCGGGTATCGTGGCGACCGATGAGCAAGCTCCTGGTCCTCGAGGGCCTCGACGGCGCTGGCACCACCACCCAGGCCCGTCGGCTGAAGGACGCGCTGGTCGCGCGCGGTCACGCGGTCCACGTCACCCGCGAACCGTCGGACGGGCCGATCGGCCGGCTGATCCGCGAGATGCTCACCGGCGGCCACGCCCTGCCCGATGGCGCGATCGGTCAGCCGACGTTCAGCCTCCTGTTCGCGGCCGATCGCCTCGATCACAACCAGCGCGAGATCGCACCGGCGATCGCGGCCGGCAGCATGGTCATCTCCGATCGCTACGATCACTCGTCGCTGGCGTACCAGGGCACCGGCGCCGAGCGGGCGTGGATCACCGTGCTCAACCGGCGCGCGCGCCGACCTGACCTCACGATCTTCCTGCGGGTGCGGCCCGAGGTCGCCGCCGATCGCCGGCTGGCGGCCGGGCGCACCCAGGAACTGTTCGAGGAGCTGGCGATGCAGCGCCGGGTCGCGGCCGGCTACGAGGACGTGATGGCCGCGTGCCTCGAGGCCGGCGAGCCGGTCGTGATCCTCGACGGCGAGCAGCCGCTCGACGACGTCACGGCCGCGATCGTCGACGCCGCGGTGGCCGCGCTCGGCCCGGCCGCGGCGGGAGGCGCGTGATGCGCGGGTCGGGGCGGGCGTGGCTCGCCAGCGTGCTGCTGCTCGCGGCGTGCGCGCCCAAGGTCGATCCGCGCTCGCCGTTCGACGAGGACGATCCGCGGGCGCAGTCGGCGTCGAGCGCAGCGCCGACGCGGGCGGCCGAGCCGTCGACCGCCGACCATCCGGTCGACCCCGGGCCGATCGCGATCCCCGGCGCCGGGGCGCGCACGGGCGAGGTCGCGCGGGTCGACCTGCAGCCGCTGCTCGACGCCGGTCCCGGCCCGTTCCTGCGCTGGATCGACGTCGAGGCCGAGTCGACCGGCGGCAACTTCGGCGGCTGGCGGCTGGTCCGGATCCTGCCGGCGGGCCGGGCGCTGACCGCGCTCGATCTGATGCCGGGGGACGTGCTGCTCGCGGTCAACGGCCGCGCCCTGATCAAGCCGGCCGACCTGTCCGAGCTGTGGGCCGAGCTGTACAGCGCCGACCGGATCGTCGCCGATCTGCGACGGGGCGTTACGAGGTTCCAGCTCGCGTTCGCGATCAGCGGGCCGCCGCTGCCGGTGCCGACCGAGACGCCGAGCCGGTAGCCCGTAGCCGCGTCCCGATCAGCGCGCCAGGATCGCGAGCGCGGCGCGCGGATCGTTGGCGAACACGCCGTCGACGCCCATCGCCGACAGCGCCGCCAGCCGGGCCGGATCGTCGACGGTCCAGGTGTTGACCGCGAAGCCGCGCCGGTGCCAGTCGGCGATCGACTCGGCGGTGCACAGCACGTGCTCGGGGTGGAGCGCGCTGGCGCCCGCGACCATGCCGACCGTCGCCGGCCGCAGCCCGCGCGGCAGGCCGGTGCCGAACAGGAACGCCAGCGGCAGGTGCGACGCGGCCAGGTGCAGCTGCCACAGCGCCACCGGATCGAACGACGAGATCACGACGCGATCGTCGGCGCGGACCCGCGCGATCGCCGCCGCGGTCGCCGCCGCCAGCGGCCCCGGCCGACCCGGACGCACCGCCTTCAGCTCGACGTTGACCTCGAGCGTGCCGGCCGCGATCAGCGCGTCCTCGAGCCGCGGGATGCGGTGCCCGCCGGGCAGCTCGATCCGGGCCAGCTCGGGCCACGACAGCTCGGCGATGGTCTCGGGCCGATCGGCCAGCCGGCGCAGATCGTCGTCGTGGAAGACCACGACCTCACCGGTCTTGCAGGTCAGGACGTCGAGCTCGATGCCGTCGGCGCCGTGGGCCACCGCCAGCTCGAACGCGGCCAGCGTGTTCTCGGTGGCGTGGGCGCTGGCGCCACGGTGGGCCCACACCCGCGGCCGACCCTTCCGCCACAGCCGGGCCCCGCGCGCACGGCGACCGATCGCCGGCCACAGCCGGGCCACGGCGCCCTTGGGATCCGGACGCGCGCCGACGCCCGCGGTCATGACTCGATGAAGGTCTTGTGCAGCGCGCGCACCAGATCGTCGACGTGGCCGCGCTCGCACCACAGCGTGATCCGCAGCGGCGACACGCTGACCGCGTTGAGCGGCACGCCGGCGCCGATCGCGGTCTGGCGGGCGCGGACGATGATGCCGGGGTTGCCGCCGATGCCGTGGCCGACGATCGTGACCGCGCCCTCCTCGCCCAGCTCCATCGCGGCGCCGAGCACGGTCTCGAGCCGGCTCTTGACCGCGCCCCAGTCGGGGACATCGGCGATCGTGAACCAGCAGCGCAGCTCCTTGCCCTCGAGGTCGAGGTGGGTCAGCGGGATCGACGCGGCCTCGAGGATCTGCAGGCAGTTCTCGACCGCGGCCCCGCCCGAGACCTTGAGCCGCAAGAGCGCCGACTGGCCGGTGACCGCCGCGACCTGCCGCTCGCGGTCGGGGCTCCAGTCGATGCGGGTGCCGCCGCCGTCCTTGTTCGTGGCGCGGGCGTAGAGCGCGATCCCGCTCTTGCGGCAGAACTCGACCGCGGCGTCGTGCAGAACCTTGGCGCCCTGGGCCGCCAGCTCGAGCATCTCGTCGTGGCTGATCGAGGCCAACAGCTCGGCCGCCGGCACGATCCGTGGGTCGGCGGTGTAGACCCCGTCGACGTCCGAACAGATCTCGCAGTAGTCGGCGCGCAGCGCGGCGGCCAGCGCCACCGCGGTGGTGTCGGAGCCGCCGCGGCCGAGGGTGGTGACCTCGCGCTTGTACGACACGCCCTGGAAGCCGGCGACGATGACGACCTTGCCGCGATCGAGCTCGTCCTCGATCCGGAACGGCCGGACCTCGACGATGCGCGCGCCCGAGTGGCGATCGTTGGTCATGATCCCGGCCTGCGAACCGGTGAACGAGATCGACTCGAGGCCCTCCTCGGCGACGGCCATCGCGACCAGCGCCATCGCCTCGCGCTCGCCGCAGGTCAGCAGCATGTCGAGCTCGCGCCGCGACGGCGACGGGCTGACCTGGCGAGCCTTCTCGATCAGCTGGTTGGTGGTCTTGCCCATGGCCGAGACCACGACCACGACCTTCTTGCCGGCGGCCTTGGTCCGGGCGATGCGCTTGGCGACC
>JAYVSF010000447.1:0-7883 GCA_043775605.1 Myxococcales bacterium | reverse complement strand
GCGGCCACGCCGGTGTGGGTCGCGAGGTGCGCGCCGGCCGGCAGCTCGACCGCGCTCGGCTCGCCGACCACCCGGACCGCGAGCAACCCGCCGTGGCCGTCGGCGCCGGCCCGGGCCAGGAGCCGTGCCGCCGGCAGGACCAGCTGCTCGTCGAGGTGGCGGCGGAGCGCGCGCACGCCATAGACGCTCGACGCGCCGCCCTGGGCCAGCGCCGCCAGCGCGGCCGGGCTGACGTCGAGGCTGACCTGGAGCTGGGTCAGGCCGCGGCGCTCGGCCAGCCGCTCGAGCTGGAGTCGCGCGACCGCGGCGACCTCGTCGCGATCGAGGCCGTGGAACGCGATCACCGCGTCGAACCGGTTCTGCATCTCGGGCCGGAACGCGGCCGCCACCGCCGTCCGGTAGCGGGCCAGCTCGGCGTGGCGGCCGCTCGGGCTCGTCGCCCGTAGCCCGACCGCGGTGCCGCCGTGATGGGCGCCGAGGTTCGAGGTCAAGATGATGATCGCGTTGTGGAAGAAGCTGGTGCGGCCGCGGGCGTCGGTCAGCCGGCCCTCGCCGGCGACCTGCAGCAGCAGATCGTGGACCGCGGGGTGGGCCTTCTCGATCTCGTCGAGCAGCACCACCGAGAACGGCTGCTCGCGGATGCGGGCGGTGAGCAGCCCGTCGCCGGCGTCGGTGCCGCGGACCAGCCGCTCGGCCGCAAACGGATCGGCGTACTCGCTCATGTCGAAGCGGACCAGGCGATCGGCCTTGCCGAACAGGAGGTGGGCGAGGCTGCGGGCCAGCTCGGTCTTGCCGACACCGGTCGGGCCGACGAACAGGAAGGTCGCGAGCGGCTTGTCGGGCGGCTGCAGCTGAGCCTTGACCGTGCACAGGGTCTCGGCCACCCGCCGCACCGCCTGGGCCTGGCCGATCATGCGCCGGCCGAGCCGCGCGATCAGGTCGTCGACGTCGAGCGCGTGATCGTCGCGCAGCAGGAAGGTCGGGACCCCGGTGGCGGCGGCGAAGCCGTCGTAGACCTGCTCGGGTCCGAGCTCGCGGCCGACCCCGCGCTCGTCGACGGCGCCCTCGTGCGCGGCGCGCAGCTCGTCGAGCAGACGGACCGCCTTGCCGGGGAAGCCGCGGTACGGCAGGTAGCGGCGGGCCAGCTCGACCGCGACCGCGAGGCCGGCCGGCGCGAGCTGGGGCCGGCGGGTCTCGGCTCGACGCCAGTGCGCGGCGTGGGCGGTGACCACCGCGAGGGCGCCGGCCGCGTCCATCGCCGGCACCGCGATCCGGGTCATCGCGCCGATCAGGCCGACGTCGCGGCGCTCGGCCCGGGCCAGCGCCAGCGGCGTGATCTCGCCGATCATCCGGACCCGGCCCTCGACCACCCGCCGCCGGACCACGCTGACGACGTCGACGCCGCCGCCGTCGGCGACCCGCTCGCGGAACAGCGCGCCGAAGTCGTCGAGATAGATGACCGCGTCGAGCAGCTCGGCGGCGGCGAACAGGCGCAGCAAGCGCGCCTCGGCCTCGCCGAACCCCGACGCGCCGGCCACCAGCTGCGCGGTCGACGTCACCCACGCCTGGCGGCCAGGCTGGCCGCGGGCCCAGGCCAGCACCAGCGCGCTCTTGCCGACCGAGTCGTCACCGGTGACCAGCACCGACAGCCGGTCCTTGCCGCCGAGCAGCGCGGTCAGCCCGGCCAGCTCGCGCTCGCGCCCGACCAGGGTCGGCGCCCCGCCCAGCAGCCGCGCGGCCAGCGGCCCGGCCAGCTCCTCGAGATCGACCCGGGCCTGCTCGCGCCGCAGCTCGGCCCGGCGTCGGTCGCCGGCCGCGGCCTGCTCGGCCGGATCGGCCAGCCCGACCTCGAGCGTCACCGGCACCACCGCGACGTCGAGCGGCGGCAGCAGCCGGCGCCAGTCGTCGCCGTCGAGCTCGCGGGCCGCGACCACCCGCGCGATCTCGCGGCTGGCGATCACGGTCACGTCCTCGCGTCGGCCGACGAAGAACGAGGCGTCGAGCGCGGGCACGAAGCCCCAGGTGTCGGGCCCCTGCGGCACCAGCACGCAGGTCACCGCGACCGGCCGCAGGGCGCGCGACCGGGTCGGCTCGCCGACCTCGAGTGGCACCGTGATCGTCACCAGCTCGATGCCGGGCGGCAGGAAGTAGCGCGCCGCCCGCTCGGGCGCGAGCTTGCCGAGGGTCTCGGCCAGGTAGACCCGGAGCTGGGCGTGGGCCTCGGCCTCGCTGCCGAACGCCAGCACGCCGCCGTCGACCACCGGCTGCACGGTCATCGAGCCCGACTGCAGGCTGCGCTCGAGCGCGCTGGTCTCGACCCGGACCTTGCGCTCGCTGCCGGTCATCGCTGGCCCGACGGTCCCACGATCTCCAGGCCGCCGGCCAGCGCTCGCGGACCCGCAACGCCGCCCGGGATAGGAGCCTGTGCCGCGTTGCCTGCAGTACGGGCCCGAGGAAGGCAGAGCCCGAACCTCCACGCGTGACCCCGCCCCCCCGCAGTCATCGTTGATCGTTCGCCAAGGCTCACCAGGAACCTGTGGCGCATTCCTCAGGTCGACCGAGGTTCGCCAAGGCTCACCAGCCTATGCTCGCGGCGATGAGCGCGACGCTCTACGGCGAGCACTACCAGCGCGCGATCCGGCCGTTCTTGTCCGACGTCGACAGCGAGGCCGAGGCCCTGTTCCTGCGCGCGCGGCTGCCGGCCGGGCGCCTGCTCGATCTCGGCTGCGGCCACGGCCGTCACCTGGCGCGGCTCGCCGGATTCGGGATCGATCGCGACCGGCCGTCGCTGCTCGAGGCCCGGACCGTCGCGCCGGTGGTGCGCGCCGACCTCGCCGCCCTGCCGTTCGGCGACGGCGCCTTCGCGGGCGCGTGGTGCTGGTACAATGGCCTCGGCACGTTCGCGGACCACGAGGTGCCGCCGATCCTCGCCGAGGTCGGCCGCTGTCTCGCGCCCGGCGCCACGCTGATCGTCCACGGCGGCCACCGCGCCCGGGGCGTCGACCATCCCGACGCCGCGTCCGCCGCGCCCCTGGCCGACGGTGGCCACCTGCGCGAGCGCGTCCACTTCGACCCGCACCGGCGGCGCGATGAGATCGTGCACCAGCTCACGCTGCCCGACGGCCGCGCCACCGAGCTCGCGTTCTTCCTCCGCTACTACGACGCGGGCGAGTGGCAGGCCCTGCTGGCCGCGGCCGGCTTCGACCTCGCGTGGTGCGTCGGCTCGCTGTTCGGCGAGCCGCTCGCGCCGTCGTCCGACGAGATCATCGTCGGCGCCACCCGCCGTCGACGGTGACGCGTCAGCGCAGCGTCGCCCACAGCTCCTGCAGGCGCTGCGGCGAGATCGGCACGGCGGTCTTCAGCTCGGGCGCGAAGACCTGGACCCGCAGCTCCTGCAGCAGCCAGCCGAACTCGTCGAGCTCGATCATCGGCCGGCCCTTCTTGCTCAGCTCCTCGCGCCGGGCGACGAAGCCCTCCCACATCGGCGCGACCTGCGCCGCCTTCTGCTGATCCTTGGCCGGATCGTGCGCGGCCCGCTGCAGCCGGACCTGGATCGCGCGCAGATAGCGCGTGAGGTGCGCGAGGCGGGCGGCGGTGGTCGCGCGCATGACGTCGGGCGGCGCGAGGTGGGCGAGCTGGCTCTGGACGTCGACGATCGCGGCCCGCGAGTGACCGGGCCGCTGGCCAAGGGTCTTGACCGCCGCCCGCACCTTGTCGAGCTCGGCGCCCAGCTCGACCGCCGCCCGGCCCAGCCACGCCAGGCTCGCCGGCAGCTGCGCGCTCGCGGCCAGCCGGTCGTCGAACGCGGCCTTGCTGCGCGGGAAGCCCGCCGGGTCGACGAGCCGGAAGGCCTCGTCGAGCGCGCGCAGCACGATCTGGCGGCGCGGGGACGTCGGCCAGCCGGGCACCACCAGCGGGCCCTGCGCGATCGCCGCCGGCAGCTGGGCCTCGAGCTTCGCCAGCGTGGTGCGCAGGTGCAGCAGGATCAGCCGGCGCAGGCCCTCGCGGGTCGCGTCGGCCGCGGCCGCCGGCGACTCCAGCAGCCGGACGTCGACGGCGGTCTCGGTGTCGACCAGCGCCGGGTAGGCCAGGAGCTGCTTGCCACCGACGTCGAGGGTGACCGAGGCCGGCAGGCTGTCGAACTCCCACGCGGTCAGGCCGGTGCGCTCGTGGCGCTGACGCGGCGCCTGCGCCCACAAGGCCCTGGCCCGGTGCGCGAGCGTGGCCTGCAGCTCGGCGAGGTCCTTGCCCTCGGCCACGACCCGGTCGTGCTCGTCGACGACCCGGAACGACAGCGCCAGATAGGCCGGCAGCGCGCGCAGGTCCCAGTCATCGCGCGCCACCCGCACGCCGGTGCGGGCGTGGATCGCGCGCTCGAGCGCCGGCAGCATCGGGCCGGTGAACGGCAAGAGCTCGATCGCGAGCGCGGCGACCAGCTCGTCGACGGGCGCCAGCGCCTTGCGGGTGGCCTTGGGCAACCCGTCGAGCAGCGCGGCGAGCTTGGCCTCGTGCCAGCCGGGGATGGTCCAGGCCAGCACCGCGGGATCGAGCTGGGGCAACAGCGCCAGTGGCACCGTGACCACGACGCCGTCGTGATCCTCGCCCGGCTCGAACGCGTAGGTCATCGGCAGCGGAGTGCCGCCGATCACGAGCAGATCGGGGTAGCTCGCCGGCGCCAGCGCGCGGTCGTCGTCGAGCAGCACGTCGGCGAGCGCCAGGTGCAGCACCGTCGGGTCCTTGGCCTCGGCCTCACGCCGCCAGGTCTCGAAGATCGCGCCGCTGTAGACCCCGGCCGGCAGCCGCCGATCGAAGAACTCCTCGAGCGCGTACTCGTCGGCGACCAGGTCGCTGCGCCGGGCCTTGCTGCGCAGCTGGTGGACCTCCTCGAGGAGCCGGCGGTTGTGGTCCATGAACGCGCCCCTGGTCGCGTACTCGTGGCGGACCAACGCGTGGGTGATGAAGATCGCGCGCGCCGCCGGCGGGTCGAGCGGCCCGTAGTGGACCTTGCGGTTCTTGACGATCGGCAGGCCGTACAGCGTGACCTGCTCGCTGGCCATGACCTGGGCTGCGCGCTGCTCCCAGTGAGGGTCACCGTGGCTGCGCCGGCACAGCCCCCCGGCCGCCTCCTCGAGCCAGGTCGGATCGATCTTGGCCACCGAGCGCGCGAACAGCTGCGACGTCTCGACCAGCTCGGCCGCCATCACCCACGACGGCGGCTTGCGACCCAGCGCCGACGACGGATGGATCATGAAGCGGATCTGCCGGGCGCCGATGTAGACCCGGGCAAGGGCGCTCCACATGCCGATCTTGCTGAGCAGCCCGGGCAACAGCGCCCGGTGGAGCTGCTCGCCGGTGGCCGCGCGATCGTCGATGCGGACGTCCTGCTCGCGCATCACCCGCACCAGCTGATCGTGGATGTCCTCCCACTCGCGCATCCGGTTGTACGACAGGAAGCTGTCGCGACAGAGCCGGCCGAGCTGACCGCGCGAGCAGCGGCCGCGCGCCTCCTGCCAGAACGTCCACAGCTTGAGGTAGCCGGCGAAGTCGCTGCCCTCGTCCTTGAACTTGCGGTGCGCCTCGTCGGCGCGCTGCTGCGCCGCCTGCGGCCGCTCGCGCGGATCCTGCAAGCCGAGTGCGGCGGCGATCACCAGCACCTCGCGCAGGGCGCCGTGATCGCGGCCGCCGAGGATCATCCGGCCCAGCCGCGGATCGAGCGGCAGTCGGCCGAGCTGGCTCCCGATCTCGGTCAGCCGGCCTTGCTCGTCGAGCGCGCCCAGCTCCTCGAGCACCCGGTAGCCCTCGTCGATCGCCCGCTTGCTCGGCGGATCGAGGAACGGGAAGTCGTCGACGTCGCCAAGCCGCAGCGCCTTCATCCGCAGGATCACGCCGGCCAGGCCGACCCGCTTGATCTCGGGATCGGTGTACGCCGGACGGGTCTGGTAGTCCTGCTCCTCGTACAGCCGGAAGCAGACGCCGCTGGCGGTGCGGCCGCAGCGACCCTTGCGCTGATCGGCGCTGGCCTGCGACACCGGCTCGATCAAGAGCTGGGTCACGCCGGTGCGCACGCTGTAGCGGTTGACGCGCGCCACCCCGGCGTCGACGACGTAGACGATGCCGGGGATCGTCAGCGAGGTCTCGGCGACGTTGGTCGCCAGCACCACCCGCCGCTGCGGCAGGGTCTTGAACACCCGCTGCTGCTCGGCCGACGACAGCCGGGCGTAGAGCGGCAGCACCACCGTGTGCGGCAGCGCTCGCTGCTCGAGCTCGACCATGGCCTCGCGGATCTCGCGCTCGCCGGGCAGGAACACCAGCACGTCGTGGCGCGGATCGAGCTCGGTGATCTCGTTGACGGTGTTGGCGACCAGGTCGGCGAGGTCGCCCTCGTCCTCGCGCGGTGGCCGGTACAGGACGTCGACGGGGTAGGTCCGGCCCGAGACCTCGACCACCGGCGCGCCGCCGAAGAAGTCGGCGAACCGCTGGGTCTCGAGCGTGGCCGAGCTGACGATCACGCGCAGGTCGGGCCGGCGCGGCAACAGCCGCTTGAGCACGCCGAGCAGGAAGTCGATGTTGAGGCTGCGCTCGTGGGCCTCGTCGACGATGATCGTGTCGTAGCCCCGCAACAGCGGGTCACCCTGCAGCTCGGCGAGCAGGATGCCGTCGGTCATGAACTTGATGTACGAGGTCGGCTTGACCCGATCGCCGAAGCGGATCTTGTAGCCGACGACCTCGCCGACCTGGCTGTCGAGCTCCTCGGCGACCCGGGCAGCGACGCTGGTCGCCGCGATCCGGCGGGGCTGGGTGCAGCCGATCTGGCCGTGCACGCCCCGGCCCATCGCCAGGCACATCTTCGGCAGCTGGGTGGTCTTGCCCGAGCCGGTCTCGCCGGCGACGATCACGACCTGGTGGCCGGCGATCGCGCGGACCAGATCGTCGAGCCGCGCGGTGATCGGCAGCTCCGCGGGGAAGCGCACCCGCGGGCTCAGGGTCACGCCAGCCAGCAGCCCGGCGGGCCGGTCGTTCGAGGGCTCGGACGCCACGATCGTGATCAGGTCGCGGGCGTCGGCGGCGTGGCCATCGACTTGACCATCGTCAGCGCTTCGTCGACGTGGCGGAGCGCGCCCATCTGGCCGTCCCAGCGCAGCCGGACCACGCCGCCGCGATCGATCACGAACGTGCTGCGGCCGGCGATGATGCCGAGGGTCTTCTTGACGCCCATGGCCCGGGCCCCGACCCCGCCCTCGTCGGTGAGCAGCCGGAATGGCAGCCGGTGGTGGCGGCTGAAGCTGTCGTGCGAGCGCAGCGTGTCGGCCGACACCCCGACCACGTCGGCGCCGGCTGCGGTGAAGTCCTCGTAGCGATCGCGGAAGCTGCAGGCCTCGGCGGTGCAGCCGGCGGTCTCGTCCTTGGGATAGAAGTACAGGACCAGCGCGCGTAGGCCGATCAGGTCGCGCAACCGCACCGGACCGTCGGGGCCGGTGAAGGTGACGTCGGGGACGTGGTCGCCAGTGGAGAGCGTCGCCATGGGCGCGCACCGTAGCAGCCCGCGGCCACCCGCGCCGCCCCTCCCCCGTCAGCTTCGCGCGATGAGATCTTTGATCCCACCGGCGATGAACTCCACGGCGACCGCCGCGAGCAGGAGCCCCATGATCCGCTCGAACGCCCGCAGCAAAGTCTTGGGCAGCCAGCGCTCGGCCGCCGCCGCGCTGCGCATGAGCAGCCAGGCTGCCGTGCACGTGACCGTGATGGCCAGGACCACCGCGACGATCGGGAGCACGCGGCCGGCGGCCCGCGACATCAGCACCATGACGGTGGCGATCGCGCCGGGGCCGGCCAGCATCGGCGTCGCCAGCGGGAACACCGCGACGTCCTCGCGCTCGCGGCTC
>JAYVSF010000446.1:0-4678 GCA_043775605.1 Myxococcales bacterium | reverse complement strand
CCGCCGACGATCTTGCCGTCGGGCATGGTCGAACTGCCGCCCGCGCCCGCGCTGGTCGGGGCTGGCGACAGCCTGTCCGACCTGTCGATCGCTGAGATCTCCGAAGAGGTCATGCCGCTGCCGCCACCCAAGCGCCGTTGAGCTGGGCAGGTCGCGAAGGCATTCGAACCCGTCGGTAGTCTAGCTCTCGGCGGCCTTGACCTGGACGACCGCGCGGTCCTCGAGCCGCACCGCCGCCAGCCGCTTGCCCCACACGCAGCCTGCGTCGGTCGCGATCCACCGCTCGCCGACGCGCAGCCCCTGGGCCGCCCAGTGCCCGAACACCACCGTGTGATCGCCCCACGCCGGGGCGGGCACCGCGTACCACGGCACCGCGCCGACCGGCGCCTCCTCGGGCGGTCCGTCGAAGTCGATCGGTGCGCCGTCGGTGGTGCAGGTCCGGGCCCGCACCAGGTACCAGAGGATCGACCGCGCCCGCGCCGGCCCCGACAGCGCGTCGTGCCACGACGGCGCCGCCGCCAGGGTCTGCCCGAGCCACTGTGCCCACCCAGGGCCGCGCAGCGCCGCCTCGACCTCGGCCGCCAGCGCCCGGGCCCGGGCCACCGTCCAGTGTGGGTGCAAGCCCGCATGGACCATGACCCACTCGTCCTCCACGTGCAGCAGCGGCCGCGTCCGCAGCCAGTCGACCAGCTCGCCGAGGTCGGGGGCGACCAGCACCTCGTCGAGCGTGTCCCGACGCTTGGCGCCGACCAGCCCCGCCGCCCGCGCCAGCAGGTGGAGATCGTGGTTGCCCAGGACCGTGATGACCCGGTCGCCCTGGCCGCGCGCCCAGCGCAACACGTCGAGCGATCGCGGCCCGCGGTTGACCAGGTCGCCGACCAGCCACAACCGATCCCGGTCCGGGTCGTGCGCGATCGCCGCTAGCAGCCGTTCGAGGCTCGCCATGCAGCCCTGGATGTCGCCGATCGCGTAGCGGGCCATCAGGTCGCGATGATGCCCGGAGGTCGCCGCCGGGGCCATCGGTTCGATCGCCGTCCGATCCCGGCCGCGCTACGCCAGGCGCGACCAAAAGATTCCTCAGGTCCCCATGGAATCCGCACCCAATGGTGGACGAATCGTGTGATCCTGCGCCGCGCCATAGTAAACTCGACTTCATCCCCAGAGGGGGTCGTGCGCCCTGAATTGATGTCGGGCACGACCACCATGGCCTTCTCCAGCGTGGTGCATCGATGAGTGAAAACCAGCCAAACGGAAGCAACTCGTCCGAAGCAACGGTCATGCTCGGTGGCCCCGCCGTGCCCGCGCCGGTACCACCCGTCGTGGTTCCACCGTCGGTCGTGCCGGCCGTCGTGCTGGCCGACGCCGGCGACCACACCATCATGGCCTTCGGCAAGGTCGACGTCGTGGACCTGATGGCGCCACCAGCGGCCGCGTCGCTCGCGCCACCGGCTGACCCCGCCCCCGATGCGGCACCGTCCGAGGCCGCTGCGCCACCCGAGGCCGAGGCCCCGGCGCCGCAGCTCGCGCCCTCCGACCGGACCGTCATGGCCGTCGGTCCGCTCGCGCCCCCCAAGCCGCCCGGCTCGGCCGCCACGGCGACCATCGAGATCTCCAAGCCCAAGGCCTCGTCCGGTCCGCCCAAGTCGGGCTCGGATGCGCGCACCGCGATCAATGCCGGCAGCGCATCCCCCGCCGCGAAGCTCGCGGCCGGCACCGCCGCCAAGCCCGCCACCCAGGTGTCCGAGGTCACCGGCGTCTGGGGTCCGGGCAACGGTCCGAAGCCCGGCGCGATCATCAACCAGTACGAGCTCATCCGCGAGCTCGGCGCTGGCGGCATGGGCACGGTCTACCTGGCCCGCGACACCAAGCTCGGCCGTAAGGTGGCGATCAAGATCCTCAACTCCAACCACCCGGAGTTGACGCAGCGGTTCATCGTCGAGGCCCGCGCCACCGCCCGCTGCAGCCACGAGAACATCGTCATCATCTACGAGGTCGGCGAGTTCGCCAGCCAGCCGTACATGGTGCTCGAGTTCCTCCAGGGCTCGGTGCTCACCGACCTGGTCCACGGCGGCAAGCGCCTGCCGGCCGGCCGCACCGTCGAGCTGATGGTCCCGGTCGCACGCGCCCTCGCGGTCGCCCACGAGCAGGGCATCGTCCACCGCGATCTCAAGCCCGACAACATCTTCGTCACCGAGACCGGCACCGTGAAGGTGCTCGACTTCGGCATCGCCAAGGTCCGCGATCACAACGAGAAGGCGCCACCATCGGTCGCGCCCACCGCCAACGCCGCTCCCCAGCAGCTGCGGCTGCCGACCGCGGCCGAACTGGGCGAGAACACGAACACGAACCTGACCCGTCAGGGCGTGATCATGGGGACGATGAAGTACATGTCCCCCGAGCAGTGGGGCATCGGGGTCGAGATCGACAACCGAACCGACATCTGGGCGGTCGGCGTCATCATGTACCGGCTGCTGGCCGGCAAGCACCCGCTGGCCCCGCTGCAGGGCAACCAGCTGGTGGTCACCGCCATGCTCGACAAGCCGATGCCGCGCCTCAAGGAGGCGGTGTCGGATGTTCCTCAGGGGCTGTGCGACATCGTCGATCGCTGCCTGATGAAGAACAAGGAGGAGCGATTCAAGGACGCCAAGGAGCTGCTCAAGGCGCTCGAGTTCTTCCTGCCCGGGCGCATGAACACCATGCAGCTCGCGCTCGACGAGAGCCCCTATACGGGCCTGTCGTCGTTCCAGGAGGCCGACGCCCACCGCTTCTTCGGCCGCTCGCGCGAGATCGCCGCCGCGGTGCCCAAGCTGCGCGACCACGCCCTGATGGCCGTCCTCGGCCCATCCGGCGTCGGCAAGTCGTCGTTCGTCCGCGCCGGTCTGGTGCCGGCCTTGAAGTCGTCCGGCGAGCAGTGGGAGACCATCGTCATCCGCCCAGGCCGCAACCCGATGGCGGCGCTGGCCTCGATGGTCGGGCCGATGGTCGGCTCGACGTCCAACACGCTCAACGACGACATCAAGGAGCAGGCGGATCTTGCCGCGCGCCTGATGCGCGAGCCTGGCCACGTCGGCCAGGTCCTCCGGGCCAAGGCCAAGCGTTCGGGCACCCGGATCATGGTCTTCATCGACCAGTTCGAGGAGCTCTACACGCTGGTCGCCGATCCCCAGGAGCGCGCCGCGTTCACGGCCTGCCTGGCCGGCGCCGCCGACGACCCGCAGTCGCCGGTGCGCATCACGTTGTCCTTGCGCTCCGACTTCCTCGATCGCGTCGGCGAGGATCCCCACTTCCTGCATGAGGTCATGCAGAGCCTCTTCTTCTTGACCCCGCCCAGCCGCGACGGCCTGCGCGACGCGCTGGTCCAGCCCGCCGAGATGGCCGGCTACCGGTTCGAGACCCCGGTGATGGTCGAGGAGATGCTCACCCACCTCGAGACCACCCCGGGTGCGCTGCCGCTCCTGCAGTTCGCGGCCACCAAGCTGTGGGATCAGCGCGACACGGTCCGCAAGCTCCTGACCCAGAACGCGTATCAGTCGATGGGCGGCATCGGCGGCGCGCTCGCCAGCCACGCCGACTCGGTGCTGGCCGAGCTGGCCCCGCCGTCGCAGGCCCTGACCCGCCAGCTCTTCCTCCGCCTGATCACCCCCGAGCGCACCCGCGCCATCGTCTCGCTGGCCGAGCTGGCCGAGATGTCGCCCGGCAGCCGCGACGTCGAGCGCCTGGTCGAGCACCTGACCAGCGCACGCCTGCTGGTCAGCCAGACCGCCGCCGACGGCTCGGCGCAGGGCTCCACCGCCGAGATCGTCCACGAGTCACTGATCCATAGCTGGCCGGCGCTGCGCCGCTGGCTCGAGGAGACGCAGGAGGACTCGGCGTTCCTCGAGCAGCTCCGCAACGCGGCCAAGCAGTGGTCGTCCCGCGGCAAGGCGTCCGGTCTGCTGTGGCGGGGTGACACCGCGGAGGAGGCGATCCGCTGGGCTCGCCGCCACCAGGGCCCGCTGCCCGAGGTCCAGCGCGAGTTCCTCGCCGCCGTCGTCAACGAGTCGACCCGCGCCGATCGCCGGCGCCGGTCGATCACGATCAGCGTGGTCGCGTTCCTGACCCTCCTGCTGGTGGCCGCCGCCGGCACCGCGGTCAAGTTCAAGAACCAGGACAAGAAGTCCCGCAAGCTGATGGTCGCCGCGGTCGAGTCCGACAAGAAGAGCAAGAAGTCCGAGAAGGAGGCCAAGGACGCGCTCCTGATCGCGACCGCTGCCGAGAAGAAGCGGAAGGCCGAAGAGGACGCGAAGTTGAAGGCCCAGCTCGACGTGAAGCGCGGCGAGGGCATCATCAACCAGACCATGGAGCAGCTCGAGGAATCGAACGCGAACCTCAAGATCGCGTTCGAGGAGGCCAAGGCCGACCGCGACAAGGCCAAGGCCGCCAAGGACGCCGCCGAGAAGAGCGAGGCCGCCGCGGTCGCCGCCAAGAAGGCCGCCGAGGACGCCGAGGCC
This sequence comes from Myxococcales bacterium, assembly GCA_043775605.1. Lineage (GTDB taxonomy): Bacteria > Myxococcota_A > Polyangia > Haliangiales > Haliangiaceae > UBA2376. The sequence continues at coordinate 188 of JAYVSF010000446.1, read as the reverse complement.
GACGCCAGGCGCGCCCAGCTCGAGACCAAGAGACTGCTCGAAGCCGAGACCGCGCGCGCCAAGAAGATGGAAGCTCAGCTCCACGGCGGGGTCATCGAGACCCTCGAGCCGGTCGGAGTCTCGGACAATGGGACGGAGGGTCTGCAGTGACCCGCCCGGCGACGAACGTCGATCTGGGGCGACCGCTC
>JAYVSF010000445.1:0-3470 GCA_043775605.1 Myxococcales bacterium | reverse complement strand
GGGATCCGCTACGAGCTGCCGTGGCGCTATCGCACGCTGACCCGGGTCACCTTGCGGGTCGCGCGCTGGGATCTGTCGACGGTCGACCTCGTCGATCCGCGCTCCGACATGCACCTCGCGGTGATCCTGCCGCTCGACAAGACCGCGAACGCCGACGGCCGCCGCCGGGCCGTATCGATCGCGTCGGCGACGGCCCCGGCCCCGGCGTACGAGCCGGCGCCGACCCCGAGCGGCATCGCGCCCCACTTGCGCCAGTTGATGGCCGACTACGCCGCGACCGGCCTGCCGCCGGCCTATCTGCCCAAGGACGACGACGCGGCCGCACCGCTCGCCGTGCTCGAGGACGACGACGCCACCGACGACGACACCGCCAACCCCGACGAGGATGCTCCGTGAACCCCAAGCTCCAGACCCTGTACGGCCTCAAGTTCCACCCGTTTCGTCCCGACGTCCCGATCGAGGCGCTGTACGCGACGCCCGCCGTCGACAGCTTCCTCCGTCGGGTCGAGTTCGGGATCAACGACGGCGGCTTCGCGCTGATCACCGGCGACCCCGGCACCGGCAAGAGCGTCGCGCTCCGCCTGTTCGCCGAGCGGCTGCGCAGCCGCCGCGACGTCGTGGTCGGCACCCTCGAGCATCCGCAGAGCCGGACCACTGACTTCTACCGCGAGCTCGGCGATCTGTTCGGCGTCCCGCTCGCCAGCCAGAACCGCTGGGCCGGCTTCAAGGCGCTGCGCACCCGCTGGACCGAGCACATCGCCCAGACCCTGCTCCGCCCGGTGCTGATCATCGACGAGGCTCAGGAGTCGCTCACCACCGTCTTCAACGAGCTGCGCGTCCTGGCCTCCAAGGATCTCGACAGCCGCCAGCTCCTCTGCGTCGTCTTCGCTGGCGACGCCCGCTTGACCGAGCGTCTGCGCTCCGCCGATCTCCTGCCGCTCGGCAGTCGCATCCGCCGCCGCCTCGTCCTCGACTACGCCTCGCGCGACGAGCTGTGCGCCTGCCTCGACCACCTGCTCGAGACCGCCGGCAACCCCACGCTGATGACGACCGAGCTCAAGACCACGCTCGCCGAGCACGCCGCCGGCAACTACCGCGTCCTCATGAACCTCGGCGACGAACTGCTCGCGATCGCCGCCGAGCGCGAGTTGCCCCGCCTCGACGAGAAGCTGTTCCTCGAGGCCTTCCAGCAGCCCGCCCGTACCAAGGCCGCTGCCGGCAAGAAGCGGTGACCCGCGCGGTCGCGCATCCCGAGCTCGCGCGCTCCGGTCGCGACCGTCGCCACCAACGCGCCGTCCCGATCCCTGCCCGAATCACCGCGGGCTGGATCAGTTGAACAGCGGCCGATCTTCATCCTCGGGCGGCAAGGGATCCATCGGCCCGTCCGCCCACTCCGTGACCTCCCAGCCCGAGACCAGGAGGTGTTCTCGCCGACAGGTGACGCAGAACGCTTCGATGGTGGCGGCATCCTTCTTGACCACCCACAGCAGGCCGATGCACGGCCGGCGATCCACGCGCCGGCTGCACTCGACCAGCGTCGCGCGCGCGTGCCCGACCGCCAGTGGGCCACCGTACTCGATGAGCCGTGCTACCCGCAGCGCCTGCCGTCGCACCGGGGGCGCCGGGTCGCCGTTCTCGTCGAGCCAGTGCTGGATGTTGATCACGTCGGTCATCACCAGCTCCTACCACGGGAGCCGTTCCCATCGGCGCTGACTGCCAGCCCCCCAGCTCGGCCGACCGCTACCGGCGCCCATCGATCACACCCCGCCGCCTCCCGGCACCGGCCGCCCTGCCGCCCGATCACCATCGCGCCCCTCGATCTACTCGCCCGCACCGCCATCAAACAACGCGCTCACGCTTACACGGTCAACGACGAGCTCGTGACCGACGAGCCCCCGGGGATTTTGACGCTGCATCACGCGGGCAAGAGCGGCGACCCGCGAGGCTCGACCGCGATTCAGCAGCACAGCTCCTACATGCTCGGCATCGCGGCCACGTCGCAGCGCGACGCGCCGATCACGATCGAGACGATCGCAGGCTGCCGGATCGCGCCCTCGGCTTTCGCGCCGATCAAGATCCGCTACCGCGGCATGGTGCCGGAGCCGGTCACGCCCGAGATCGTCGACGACCGCAAGGCGGCGGCGCCGAAGGCCGACCCGCTCCGCGGCAAGATCCTGGCGGCGCTGTCGCGGGATCGCGGCGTCAGCGTCAACGAGCTGCGCGCCGCGGTGAGGAAGCGCAAGGAGGACGTCGCCGCGATGCGCGACACGCTCGAGGCCGAGGGCGAGATCGAGCAGCGCGACGGGCTCTGGTACGCACGCTGAGGCGGGCTCTGGCCTCGCGCGCTGACGCGCGGGAATGCCACGGGGCCCTGGCGCCCTTGCACCAGCGGGCAGACCGGCGCGCTCTCCGCGCTGGTGCCTGATCAACCCGAGGAGGCCCCTGTGCTCGATCTCGCCCTGCGTTGCGATGTCTGCCATGTTCGCGCCGCTGCCGTCCGGCTCGCCGACCGCTCCATCTGCGCCCCCTGCGCGCACGAGGCGATCGATCGCGTAGCGCCGATGGACCGCGCTGCCCAGGTCGCGTCCGACGCGGCCCGCGTGCTCGTGTGGGCCCGCGCCGGCCTCGACGTCACGCGGCCACGCGGCGGCATGACCCTGGACCGGCACGAGCGCGCGATCGCCCGCCTCGTGCGCGAGGGTCGCATCACCGACCGCACCGAGAGCGACCCGACGGCGGATCCGGTGCTCTGCCAGTTCCTCGGCTGGCAGCCCCGGCGCCGCATCGTCGAGCTCGTCGGCGCGCCCGCGCCCGCACACGCTGCCTGAGTCGTTCCCGTTCGCCGGCGACGGCCCGTAGCTCGCGCCAGGTGCTGGCGCTTGAGCACGGCCGCCCCGCGCCAGCATCCGTCGCATCGCGGCCAGGCGCACAGCTCGCGCAGTCGGCGCCGAGGCGGCGCCCCACCAACCTCGGGCGCCCTGACACTGGGCTCAGCCGCCGGCTCCGAGCGCCTGGGCGCCGCAAGCAGCAGCGCGGTCGGCTGGCGCGGGTGGTGGATCCGTGTCCTACGTTGGTTCCGGTCCACTCTGCAGACGCGAAGCGGTGGACCCCCTCTACGCAAGCTAGAGAGGGGAACCGCCGGTCCAGAGGCCAGCTCAGTAGCATATGACGCTGTGATGATTGACGTTTTCGCGTCTTTGCGCGGTTCCGGGTACTGGTTCCGGAGACGTTGACGCGGGAACCGCGAAACGGAGCGCGTACAGTCTCGGATATGGTACGCACCGAGTCGGAACGAGAGCTACTGATGGGGCTGGGCTACCTCCTCGTCCAAGCGAACTACGTGGACGAGGCGCTGATCGACCTGTACTGGATCGTCTCCGGGAGGACCGAGGTGGACGTCCTCAAAGACCTCAGAGGACGTCCGCTTGGGCCACTGGGCGACGCGGTCGCGACGGCATACGAGGCGCAGA